>JAKONH010000410.1 GCA_022702045.1 Spirosomataceae bacterium | reverse complement strand
CAGCTTTCGGTGTGCGTCGGCGATCAGGTCGGCGGGGAGTACCTCGCTAACGTCGATGTGCAGTTTGCCGGCGTCGATCAACTCGTTGATTTTTCGCAGATCGTCGCCACTCGTGTGTACAAGAATGCGCTCGGCGCTAATATCGGGGCGCTCCGCCAGGACCTTGTCCATCGCCCCGTAAGCGATCGAAATCAGACGGCCACCGGGTTTCAGAACTTCCGCCGACTGAAAAATGGTGTCGGCCCCAACTGTATCGAACACCAGATCAATGTCGTTTAGCGTGTGACCGATATCGGTGGTTGTGTAATCAAAAAACTCGTCGACGCCTAGTGACCGGACAAAAGCTTCATTCTTACCCGACGCCGTGCCGATCACTGTTGCGCCAAGCGCTTTCGCCAGTTGAACGGCCAGGTGGCCTACGCCACCCGACGCTGCCTGCACCAGTACGGTCTGCCCCGCCTGTAGATGACCATGTTCGGTAAGCGCCTGCCAGGCCGTCAGTACTGCCAACGGTGCTGCTGCTGCCTGTGTGTAGGTGAGTTTCGCGGGCTTAAGGGCAAGATCGGCGGCTGGAGCGGCTACGTATTCCGCATAGGCCTGCCCTGGGTTCGGAAAGTTGACCATACCATAGACCGCATCACCTGGTTTAAAATCAGTGATGCTGTTACCTACCGCCACTACATCGCCGGCCATGTCCCAACCCAGTATGATGGGGTGCGTGTACTGTTTGGCGTAAGGGGCCGTGCCGCTACGCGTTTTGTAATCAGCCGGATTTACGCCGAACGCTTTTACCTGAACCAGTACTTCGTTGGGTTGGATGACCGGGTTCGGAACGTCGCGAACCGAAAAGTTAGTGGCATCGCCCCAGTCGCTTAAAACAACAGCTTTCATGATCGAGAATGGTTAATGATTATAGGATGATAACAAGACTGCTTTGGGAAGAATTCATTAGCGAGTATGGGCGTCAGAGCAAGTGGAAAGACTACCGTCCAGTAAATTTGCCTTGTAATGCATCAACTCTGTAGAATTTTTGTGAGTCTAAGCATCCAAACGAATTGGTGTTTCGTAGGTATGGCGAAAATGTGACCAGCCATTTCATGGTCACGCCAACAAAACGCTTACCGTATCTTAAAGAGCCGCTATGTTTGCAAAGTCTACTCCGTTGATTTATTTGGTTGATGACGACGATGATGACCGGTATCTATTGCAGACCATCTTCGACAATCATCACAGTGCGTGTTCGGTTCGTGTGTTTACCAGTGGAGCGGATTTAATAACCCATCTGACGCATCAACTCGATGGCCGATTGCCAGATCTGATTATCATGGATCTGCACATGCCCATGTTCAACGGCTTCGAGCTGTTGTCGCGGTTGAAGCAGAACCACGATTACAAAAGCATTCCGGTCGCGATTCTGTCGGATTCTGACGCAAACGAGCATCGGGATCGATGCTACCAGCTAGGGACGAATGAGTTTCTGACCAAGACGTTCAGCATAACGAAAATGGCTGCGGAAATTCAGCACCTCGAGCAATACTGGTTGCAAAAAGGACAGCGCCGTCTGGGGAGCAAGGCATCCGTCCTGGCGAAACTGTTCGACTTCGAGCACCTGCCATTGAACTAAACACCCTGATTAAGTGGCTTCATCGACAACCCCTGCTCCAGGAATGAAGCAGGGGTTTTATATGTGCCCCTCCCTGACTCACCGTTGCGTGCTGCTTATGATGACGTACGCAGTCAGATATCAATCCGTGGCCGGGACTAGAACATAATCAGTCAGGACAGGCCCGGTTTAAGGGCGATTCAACCGGTCGTTCGTCTGCTTTATTGACAGGACGAAATAGCTGGTCAAGTGAAAAGTTCGGGTTTTCGGCCCTACGTGGTGAATTATTTAGAATGAATCTTATTAATTTGCAGGCGCTTACCGGGAACTACACCAGTTTCATTCGTAAGCTAACCCCAAAGTCTCATTCTATATCGTGATGAAACAACTCCTTAGCGTTGCACTTCTAGGCGTAGCCCTGTCGGTGCAGGCGCAGAAAAATACGTTGCTGGAGCAATCGTTCTGGCAGGGAAAGCCTACTATCGAACAGGTAAAGGCCGAAGTCGAGAAAGGAAACAGTCCCTCGCAGTTCAACCCATCGAGCTTTGACCCCGTCGTGCTGGCCATCAACACGCAGGCGCCCAACGAAACGATTAAATACCTCCTGGCGCAGCCCGGTAACAGTGTCGATAAAACCACCCACGATAGCCGTAACTATCTCCACTGGGCTGCCATGCGCGACAATGTAGAGATCGTCGATTATCTGCTCAGTAAGGGGGCAAAAACCAGTACGGAAGACAGTCACGGAGCTACACCGTTAAATTTCGCTGCTGGCGCCGGTGTCACCGACCCACAGCTTTACGACAAACTGGTGAAGGCGGGGGCCAACCTGAAGAAAGACGTTAACCACGATGGCGCCAACGCACTGCTGCTGGGCATCGCCAACGATAAAGATCTGAAGCTGACGGAGTATTTTGTGTCGAAAGGGCTGGATCTGAAAAGTGCCGATGCGGCCGGAAACAACGCCTTTGGCTATGCCGCCCGTGGTGGTAACCTCGATGTGCTGAAAGCGCTGCAACAGCGGGGGGTACCCGTCGATCCGAACGCAATGATTATGGCGGCACAAGGCTCGCGCCGGGGCCCTGCCTCGATGGATGTATTCCAGTATCTGGAAAGCGTGGGTGTGAAGCCGTCGGCAGTGAACAAGAACGGCGAAAACGCGCTGCATGCACTGGTACGTCGGCCCGGCCAAACGGCCCTGATCGAGTACTTCCTAAGCAAAGGTGCTGATGTAAATCAGGCTGACGAAGACGGTACTACGCCGTTCATGAATGCTGCTGCCAGCAATCGCGACCTGGCTACGCTGGAGTTGTTGATGCCGAAGGTGAAAAACGTCAATCAAAGTAATGCCAAAGGAACAACCGCACTGGCAATGGCCGTGCGGGGAAATTCGCCGGAGGTAGTAACCTTCCTGCTCGACAAAGGGGCTACCATCAACGCCGTCGATAAAGCTGGTGACAACGTGGCAGCTTACCTGATTCAGGGGTATCGTCCGATGGTTTCCGGACAGGCGGGTCCCGGCGGTATGGCCGGTGGACCCGGACAGGCAGGTCCTGGTCAGGGTGGCCCCCGCCCCGAAGGCGGTCCGCGTGGCGATGACTTCGGGGCTAAGCTGGCCCTGCTTCAACAGAAAGGACTCGATGTAAAAGCGCCCCAACAGAATGGAAATACGCTTTACCACCTGGCAGTCTCCAAAAACGATATGGGCTTGCTAAAAAAGCTGGAGCCGTTGCAGATCGACGTGAACGCGCGTAATAAAGAAGGCATGACCGCCCTGCATAAGGCCGCGATGATCGCTAAGGACGACGCCATGATGAAATACTTATTGTCGATCGGCGCTAAGAAAGACATCTCGACCAACTTCAAAGAAACCGCCTACGACCTGGCCTCCGAAAACGAGTCGCTGTCGAAGGGTAACGTATCGCTTACTTTCCTGAAATAATTATGTCGTTTTTGCCAAAAATCGGTTTACTGGCGCTCGTGCTGGCTTTTGCTCAGCCATCCGCGTCGCAGGCGCAGCAGACCGCCAAATATAAATGCATGATTCAGATGACCAACTATATGGGCGAAGAAGCCTACGTGGTTGTGTCGCTGATCAATCCGAAAGGGGCCTACGAGAAAACGTTGTACGTACTGGGCTCTAACAAGAAATGGTACCCCGACCTGAAGGAGTGGCATAAGGCGCTGGCGAAGAAAAGCCCGGCGGTCAGCGCCATCACGGGTGCGTCGGTGGGTGGGGGCGACCGGGCCGTCAATGTGCTCGATCTCGACCCGGCTACGATCGACAAAGGCTATAAAATTCGCTTTGAAAGCGCCGTTGAAGATAACAAGTACTACGTCAAAGACCTGGAAGTGCCCCTGACCACGGAAGCCCTTGCCGCTAAAAACGAAGGAACGGGATACATCCGCTACGTACGGTTCAGCCCCAGCGCAACCAACTAGACGACAACAAACGCTACTTATTTTACCTGAACGCACAGCCTGGAACCCTGGCTGTGCGTTCTTTTTGTGTACGCTGTCTCTGCAAACCTGTTACAGCCCGTTTACCCTGTTTTGGCAAGCTGCCATAGTCGCACGAATTCAGTATCACTGAATATCTTTGCCAGCGGTAAGCATACCGAACGAAATAGGTTATTCGTAACTGGTCGACCCAAATGAAACTCTTACTGGTGGAAGACGAACCCGTACTGTCGCAGTCGGTTTGTCAGTATCTGAACGAAGAAGGGTACCTGGTTACTACGGCTGGTACCTATCAGGAAGCATCGCAGAAAATCAACGATTACGACTACGAATGCGTAGTCGTGGATTTAATGCTGCCCGACGGACAGGGGCTCGATCTGGTGCGCGCCCTGAAACAGCGTAAATCACCCGCGGGTATCATCATCGTAACAGCGAAAGACGCGCTGGCCGACAAGCTGACTGGGCTCGAACTGGGGGCCGACGACTACCTGACAAAGCCGTTTCATCTGCCCGAGCTGAACGCCCGTCTTCGGGCTGTGCTACGCCGGCGGCTGTTCGATGGACAGGAACAATGGCAGGTGGGCGAACTGACGCTGTGGCCCGGTCAGCAGCGCGTCAGCGTACAGGGTGAGGATATTAAACTAACCATCAAAGAGTATGAGCTTCTGCTGTTTCTAGCCACCAACGCGGAGCGGATTCTGTCGAAAACGGCCATTGTCGAGCACGTCTGGGGCGATGCCATGGATGCCGCGGACTCCCACGAATTTCTTTATACGCACGTCAAAAACCTGCGCCGGAAGCTGACGGCAGCCGGTTGCCCCGACTATGTACAGACACGGTACGGCATGGGCTACCTCTTCTCGGTAAAAAACGCATGAGCCTGTTTGGTCAGACAGCCCGTTATCTGCTGCTGGCAGCCCTGCTGACAGCCATCGTTGGTTCGGCCGGCTTTTACGTACTCATCCACCGGAAAATTCGCCATGAAGTCGACGAGTTGCTGATGAGTCAGGTCGAGCAGGCCCAATGGCGTCTACGGCAGCGCGGGCTACAGAGTTTTGGCACAGGCGACGATAACCTGCTCGTTACACCCGCTAGTCGGGACGTAGCGCCCGTGTTCACGGACACGCTGGTACAAAATGCGCTCAGGCCGGGGGAAGTGGCCGATACGCGGCAAGTGCTGGCCACAGTACGCGTTGGCGAACGGCTTTACCGGGTACGGGTCTGGCAGCCTTACCACGAGTTTGCCGAACTGACGATTGATCTATCCATCGGCGTTATCCTGTTCTTTCTGGTGCTGATGGTCTTGTCGGTTGGAATAGGCTTAAGTCTGGCGGGCCGGCTATGGCAACCGTTCTACGGCATCATTGCCGAGCTGGACCGGTTCAGGCTGGATCAGCCGGAGCAGCCTGCTTTTCCGCAGGCCCGCGTGCGGGAGTTCGCCCTATTAAGTCGTTCGCTGACCGATCTGACGGGCAAACTGAAGCAGCAGTTTCTATTGCAAAAACAGTTTACGGAAAACGCATCGCACGAATTGCAAACCCCGTTGGCTATCGCTTCCGCCGAACTGGACTTCGTACGCCAGTCTCCGCAACTGACCGAATCGGATTATAGACATTTACAACGAGCCACCGACGCAGTAAGTCGACTTAGTCAGCTCAACCGGTCGTTATTGCTGCTCACGCAGGTAGAAAACGATCAGTTTTCCGCCACCGAAGCGTTGAGTCTAAGTGATTTAGTCGGGCAGTACCTAGGCGACTTCGAGCCGTTCTTAACACACAAAAACCTGACGTGTCGGGTTGAGGTGCAACCGGATGTTCACTTACGGATGAACCGGCAGTTGGCAGGCGTATTGCTGACGAATCTGCTCAAAAACGTGGCCCGGCATTCACCGGTGAACGGTCGGGTTACGGTCCGTCTGACGGCGTCGACGCTTACCATCTGCAACACGGGGAAACCACTTCCCTTCGCTGAGAGCCAACTGTTCCGCCGTTTTGTCAAAGACACAACCCGCCCCGATTCGATTGGGCTGGGGCTGGCGCTGGTTCGCCAGATTTGCGACCGTTACCAGCTGCCGCTGACTTACTGCTACGATAAGGAGCCGGGTGAGCATGTGTTCCGGATTCAGCTATCGGCAGTGAATTAATTGAGCCTTTCAGGTTTGATCATCAGCTAACTATGGTCTGTTATCGTAGGTCATTCAGCTTTAACCATCGTCGGTAAGGTCGAATTTTCGCAGTGTGCCGTTGTTGTACACGTAGAGTTCGTATAAATGTTCGCCCACGGCAAATACTTCTTCGACGAACAGGCGGTCGGCGCCCTGACCGAGTTTTTTCGCAAGCCTCTGCTTGTCGTTAGGTAGTTCGTTAAGCGGAATACTGCGCTCGAATTCGAAGCCATCGTCGTACTCAAATTCTAGCGCGAAGAACTGCTGCCGCCATTGAAGCTGTGTCGTCAGACCGTTCGATAGGGGAGCGTAGCTGATGGCGACGGCATTTGTCGTGACTACCTGTCCGGCGGCTTCAGTGAATAGAGTAAGACCCGATACAACCATGGCCGCGTAGCCGATTCGCCGGAACAGACCGTCGCTCAGGCGGGGCAGCAGCCAGGTCATACCCCAGGCCGACAGGATAGCTGCCAGCGCGATGACTCCGCCGAGGGTAAGGGCGTGACCCGTCAGTAGCCCGAACGAGGAATAGAGCGCCAGCTTTACCACGTGTAGTACCACTTCGTTGGCCGCGCGAGTCGCTACGATTTCTTCGTTGGTCAGGCCGTACCGCAGATAGAATCGGTTGAACAGTAGCCCCACAGCCCCCGTCAGCCCCGACACGAATCCGGCGGCCAGCCCAATCAACGAAAGTACCCAGTTGGGCGACGGATTGGCTGTGTCCAATTGCGCCGACGAACGAAAAATAAGCGGTAGGTTAGCCATCAGGAACAGCCCCATCGCCAATTCCAGGTACAGTGGATTGACGAACGTGAGCAGTTTGGCACCAAGCCAGACGGCGGGCAGGGCGGGTGGTACGAACCAGCGCACGATGTCCCAGCGGATACGCGACCAGAAGGTGACGATGCGGGAGGCAGAACTGAAGACCGTACCGACAGAAAGAGCGGCCGGAACCTGTGCGCCCGGCAACAGCGACCCCAATAGCGGTAGCAGCAATAACCCGGCTCCGCCCCCGCACACAGCACTAAGCGAGAACGACAGAACAGCCCCGGCAAACAACAGAAACCCAGAAAAAAGCATGGAATAAAACGGGATAGTGACGAATCAGGTCGATGGCGAACGCCAACAGCAGGCAGACGTCGTCCGATAGCCGCAAAGCAAAGGCAGCATTCTGAAGACAGTCTGAAGTTGCCCTGCCAGTCGTATCGGCGACCAGATTAATTCATCATTAACTTCAGAATTGCTTCATAATTCCCCCGCAGTTTAGTGGTCGTTATGCGGATAAAGGGTTGTTTTTTGGTGGTTTGGATTGGCTGGCTGTGCATCGGCCTGGCTTCGGCACAGTCGGTTGAATCGGCTGCTTGTCAACTGACAGGAACCGTAGTCGATGCCGATACGCGACAACCGCTGCCCGGTGCGACGGTAGCCGTGTACAAAGCGACGGCTGGCCACGATAGCTTGTTGACGGGTAATCAGACCAGCGAACAGGGTACGTTTTCGATCAACAAGCTGCCAGCCGGACGCCTGGTTGTGCGGGTAACGTTTATTGGGTATCAGCCGCTCAGCCAGTCTGTACAGAGTAGTCTGCCCCAGACCGAACTGGGTATGCTGATGCTGAAGCCGGATGCTAGTACGCTGAAGGAAGTAAAGATCACTGGCGAGAAAAGCGGGCTGAGTATGACGATGGAGAAACGAACGTTCAACGTCGCCAAAAACCTGACGACTATTGGGGGAACCGCCGAGAACGTACTGAAAAATGTGCCGTCTATTACGCTGGACGAAACGGGGAGTCC
>JAKONH010000400.1 GCA_022702045.1 Spirosomataceae bacterium | reverse complement strand
GTTGTTCTTTCGCCGTTGCCAGGCTCAGCTTCCCACCTGTACCGGATACTTTGCCGAAAACCGCCCCACCATCGGCCGTGACGTCGACGAAGGGGTGGCCCAGCCGTGCCATGTCAGGAACGTCTTTCCGGCCAAGCCGCTCCAGGCCCAGCCTGGAGTGGCTTGGATCAGCAAAATAACCGCCTGTTAGTTGTCCGGCACATTCCATGAGGTGGCCCACTACCGTAGCCTGACCGAGCCGTTCCCAGTCTGTCGGCGACCAGTCGAAGGTATGCACCAGTGGGGCAACAAACAGCGATGGATCGGCCACCCGGCCCGTAATAATAACCTGTGCGTCGGTGGCCAGCGCTGGCAAAATAGCATCAGTGCCCAGATAGGCGTTGGCCGATAACAAGGGCCCGGACGCACGTAACGGCTGACCGGTTTCCAGCGCCATTTCATCGCCTGACAGTTGATCGAATACGTCGTCGCCGGTCAGGACGGCAATAGTGACTGACAGGCCCAGGCGTCGGGCAATGGCGGCAATTTTCTCGGCAGCAGCTAACGGGTTGGCCGCTCCCATGTTGGTGATCAGCCGGACGTTATTGGCCAGTAACAGGGGCAGTAGCCCTTCCAGCCGTCGTTCGAGTAACGGGTCGTAGCCTTGGGTAGGGTCGTGGCGTTTGCGTTTCTGCGCCAGCGCAATGGTACGTTCGGCCAGACATTCCAGCACTAGGTAATCCAGTTGCCCGTGTTGGGTCAATAGCAGGGCGGGTTCCAGGCGGTCGCCGGAGAAACCGGCGGCACAGCCAATACGGATGCGCTGTTTCATAGGTGAATAGAACCGGTAAGCAATGCTACAATAGTCATGACGAGCGTGGTGCCAAACGCCCATTTAAGCGTAAACCGCTGGTGATCGCCTAGGTCGACCTCGGCCAGGCCAACCAGCAAAAACGTGGATGCAGTGAGTGGACTAACCGGGAAACCAACGGTCATCTGTCCTAGTAAAGCGGCCCGTCCGATTTCGAGTGGATTGATACCAAATTGCGCGGCCGACTGACTAACAATAGGAATGACACCGAAGTAATAAGCATCGGGCGTAAAGAGCAGGCTGGCGGGCATACTTGTAACAGCTGTCAGTGTTGGTAACCAGGCAGCATGTTGTGCCGGAATAGCCGCTACCAGCGAGCCGGCCATAGCGTCGATCATTTTAGAGCCGGTTAGAATACCGGAGAACACCCCGGCGGCAAAGATCATGCTCGACACCATGAAGATATTGGTACCGTGGGCGCGCAATACCTGTTGCTGCTCGCTCAATTTAGGGTAGTTAATCAGTAGCGCCAGCGCACTTGCCGTGATAAACAGGGCCGGGGCGGGTACCCAGCCTTTCATCAGCGTGAGAATCAGCCCAATAGTCAGTAAGGCGTTGAGCCAGACCAGCCTGGGCCGTCGAAGCTGTCGCTGCGCATCGGTCAGGTTATCGTTATGGACAAACGTCAGGGCATTGACGCCGAGTCGTTTCCGCTCCTGCAGGCCGAACCAGTACGCTACGGCTAATACCCAGACAATACCCGCCAGAATGGCCGGAATAT
Source organism: Spirosomataceae bacterium (assembly GCA_022702045.1). Lineage (GTDB taxonomy): Bacteria > Bacteroidota > Bacteroidia > Cytophagales > Spirosomataceae > Spirosoma. The sequence goes on along the minus strand of JAKONH010000400.1, from coordinate 16,317 downwards.
TGGGCGCAATGAGTTGAGTCGCATCGGTTTTAAGCGTCGAGATGGCCCGCGCCGACGTGCCTGACCAGGGGACCAGGTGCAACGGCCCTACGCTCAGAGCTACGATACCCGGTAACATCAGCCGATTGATCTGCAACTGCCGATAGATGGGTAGAAAGGCCGACATCACGATCATGAACGTAGCCGTACCGTCGCCGTCGAGGTGAACGATCATTGTCAGGATAGCTGTGCCGACGATAACTTTAAGTGGGTCGCCCTGTACGTAGCGAATGATGGCGGCAATGACCGGGTCGAACAGGCCGGCGTCGAGCATGGTGGCGAAGTAAAGCACGGCGAACATCAGCAGAATACCCGTCGGTGCTACTTGTTTGATACCCGCCAGAATCATCTCGCCCAGTTCCTTGGGTGAAAAACCAGCCAGGACCCCCATCGTCAACGGCACCAGCACCAAGGCTGTATTGACCGACAATCGCTTGGTAATGATCAGCAGCAGGAAAATGGCGATGGTCGCAAAACCAAGCAGGGCGAGTAGCGGATTAGTGGGTTCCATGCGGTATCGGGAAAAGCAGGGTTGGCGGATTATTCGCTAAGCAAAGTAAAAAGGAGCCGTTGCCTACCTTTATCCGGTAGTTCGGGTACGCCAGCGTAACCACGAACGACAAACAACGAACAACCAATGCCTTTACGCTCACAGGACTGGTTTGGCCGCACCGGAAAAGACGGCTTCATCTACCGCGCCTGGATGAAAAATCAGGGTTTCCCGCACCACGAATTCGAAGGAAAACCCGTCATTGGAATCTGTAATACCTGGTCGGAACTGACGCCCTGTAACGCCCACTTTCGCGAACTGGCCGAAGCTATCAAGCGAGGGGTCTGGGAAGCCGGTGGCTTTCCGCTGGAATTTCCGGTAATGTCGCTGGGGGAGTGTCAGATTAAACCGACAGCTATGCTGTTTCGCAACCTGGCCAGTATGGACGTCGAAGAAAGTATCCGGGGCAATTCGCTCGACGGTGTCATTCTGATGTGCGGCTGCGACAAAACAACTCCTTCGCTGGTCATGGGCGCGTGCAGCGTCGACATCCCCACGATGGTCGTATCGGGCGGACCGATGCTGGCGGGTCGCTTTCAGGGACGTAAAATCGGGACGAGTGACCTTTGGCGCTTCGCCGAAGCGTTTAAAATGGGCGAAATGAGTCAGGCCGAGTTTGTAGCGGCCGAAGCAGGAATGGCTCGTTCGCAAGGCCACTGCGCTGTGATGGGAACCGCGTCGACGATGGCCGCTATGGTTGAATCGCTGGGTTTGGCCCTACCCGACAATGCCACCATTCCCGCGGCCGATTCGCGCCGGAAAGTGCTGGCTCACCTGACGGGCGCGCGCATGGTCGAACTGGTACGCGAAGGTACGACACCCTCGAAGATCCTGACCCGAAAAGCGTTTGAAAACGCCATTATGATCAACGCAGCCTTAGGTGGGTCGACTAATTTCATCCTCCACCTAACAGCTATTGCGGGGCGCGTCGGTGTCGAACTATCGCTGGATGATTTCGACCGGCTTTCGGCCCAGATTCCGCTGCTGACTAACCTGCAGCCATCGGGCGAGCATTTTGTGGAGGACCTGTTTTACGCCGGTGGTCTGCCTGCCGTAATCCGTGAACTGGAAAATTTCATCCATACCGACGCGCTGACGGTCAACGGTCATACTATCGGTGAGAATTGTGCCGATGCGCAATGCTACGATCCGACGGTTATCGGTAGCATCACGAAGCCGTTTAAACCGGAGTCGGGAATTGCCGTGTTGCGGGGTAATCTGTGTCCGAACGGGGCCGTGCTGAAACCGTCGGCGGCTACGCCGGCGTTGATGCAACATACGGGTCGGGCGGTGGTGTTTGAAAACATAGACGATTACAAAACCCGTATCGATGATCCCGCACTCGACGTTGATCCCAGCAGTGTGCTGGTGCTGAAAAACGTGGGGCCGAAGGGGTATCCAGGCATGCCCGAAGTAGGTAACATGCAGCTCCCTGCCAAAATTTTGGCGCTGGGCGTGCACGACATGGTGCGGATCTCCGACGGACGGATGAGTGGTACGGGCTTCGGTACAGTGGTCCTGCACGTTTCCCCGGAATCAGCGGTTGGTGGTAACCTCGCACTGGTGCAAAACGGTGATCTGATTACGCTCGACGTAGAGAACCGTAGCCTGCACCTACACGTATCGGACGATGAACTGGCCGAACGCCGTTCGCTGTTCATCGCGCCTGACCTCGGCTACGGGCGAGGCTACGTGAATCTGTATATTCAGCACGTCACGCAGGCGCATGAAGGGGCTGACTTCGACTTTCTGAAAGGCGGCTCCGGCAGCGAAGTCCGGCGCGACAGTCATTAGGGTTTATGGACAGAATCACCGCCTAGCGACCTGAGCACGGATGCGGCTCAGTGATGGGCCTTTGATGCCCAGATACGACGAAATATGACCCAGCGACACGCGATTCAGAATGTCGGGGTGATTGTCGAGCAGGTCGACGTAACGTTCTTCGGCTGTTTGGGTTAGTAAACTCTCCGAACGACTCTGGTTGATCATGAAATACTGCTCGGCCAGCAACCGGCCAAACCGCTCCCAGGCGTGCGACTGGGCGTAGAGCTGCAACAGCCGCTCGTAGTCGATGACAAGCAGTTCGCAGTCTTCAAGTGCTTCGATCAAATACGGGCAGGTCGTCTGCGTCACCAAGCCTTTCAGCGACGTCAGAAACGTGTGTTCGGCCAGGAAATACATATTGTGTTCCTGTTCCGTGCGCGGGTCAACGTAGTATACCCGGAAAAATCCTTTCAATACAAAGCCCAGTTGTCGACAAACCGAATTTGTAAATGTAAACAGATCGGGCCGTGCCATGTGGCGAACCTGCCAGAACGAATCGGCCAACTGCATATCCGCTTCAGAGAGGTTGGCAAACTGGTGGAGGTGCTGGTGTAGTACTGCTTGTTGAGTAGCGTTCATAGTCGGGAAAAATAACGATGCTCGACGCTTTTTAACATAGGTGAAAAAACGGGCGGATTAATGGCTCTACCTTTGACCTATCAAATTAACCACCACAAAACGTTTTACAGAGTTATGAAAATCGCACGTAAGGCTTCTGCTCATTGGGCTGGTTCAGGTAAAGATGGTAAAGGGTCGCTGACAACCGACAGCACCGTTCTGAACAAGACACAGTATTCGTTCAATACACGTTTCGAAGATGGCGTCGGTACGAATCCAGAAGAACTGGTGGCCGCTGCCCACGCTGGCTGCTTTGCCATGCAACTGGCATTTAATATTCAGCAGGCAGGCTTCACTGCTGATACGCTGGACGTTCAGTGTACGGTAACCCTGCAGGATGGCGCCATCACCAGCTCGAAGCTGAAACTCGACGCGGCTGTTCCGGGTCTCGACAAAGCCAAATTTGATGAACTGGTTGACCATGCTGAACACAACTGCCCGATTTCGAAACTGTTCAACGCCGAAATCAGCGTAGAATCGACACTTGCTTAATTTACTATAACCTATGATAACTCGTTTCTGATCTGGTGCCCGGGCGCGAAGGAATAGACTAGGCGGTCGAGGAGAATGTGCCTGACATCAGATCAGAAACAAATTACCACCGTAATAAAGTGCGTAACCAAAGCGAACGGAGCCCATCCGTTCGCTTTTTTTGTCGTTATGCCGCCAAAACTGTCTCCATTGAATAGGGTATGTTAGCGTACGTTTGGCCCGCAACGCATTGACCGATAGCTTTGCGGCTTCATTGAGCTGTTGCTGCATTGCGTATACCATTTCTTCTTTTGCTGTACCTGCTAACGTGCGGGTTGCCCACGCTAATAACGATGGGGGCGGGGCGGCATACGTCCTCCAAACCGTCGAACTCCCGTCGCGACAAACACCGGCCCGCGACAAAAAAGGCGATCAAGATCGCTAGACGGCCTGCGAAAGGCGTCCGTCCGAAGCAGGACCGGAGAGGTAAACGCCAGAAAATCGTTGTCCGACGGCGGGTGATCAAAATCGTCTCGAAGAAAGGGAAAAACGCGAACCGTATTCCGGCCAAACGTATAACTCGATCCAGATCATTGCGGGGTACAGTCTACTACCTGGCTTCCGGTCACGGTGGTCCCGATCCGGGCGCAATTGGCCGGTACGGGCGCTTCCGACTGGCGGAAGATGAGTATGCCTACGACGTGACCATGCGGCTATCGCAATTGCTTAAACAACAGGGGGCTACGGTATACATGATGGTGCGGGACCCGAACGATGGTATTCGGAACGATGCTGTACTAAAACTCGATAACGACGAGGTGTCGTACTCCGGGCAGCGTATTCCTCTCAACCAACTGGCGCGACTCAACCAGACGACGTCAGCTGTCAATCGGCTCTACACCAAACACAAAGGCGCTTATCAGCGACTGGTTACTATTCACGTCGATAGCCGGAGCCGGGGGGAGATGATCGACGTATTTTTCTACCACCACGAAAGCAGTGCGGTCGGCAAACGTCTGGCCAACCGTATTCACAAGCGTTTTCTGGCGAATTACCGCCGGTATCGTCCGAGCCGCCCGTACGTAGGTAATGTCAGTACGCGCAGTGAACTGTATGTCGTACGTAAGAGTCTGGCTCCGACGGTGTTTATCGAGTTGGGTAACATTCAGAACCGGCAGGATCAGAAGCGCTTTCTGCTGGCCAGCAACCGGCAGGCGCTCGCCAGCTGGCTGGCCGAAGGACTGATGGACGATTACCGCAATCAGTAAGGCAGTAAAACCAGTTGGGAGTGGCCTTACCCTGTCGATACGCCTGCTTACTTTATGCTGACCAATCAACCCACAACAAAGACAACTACGGCCATTATCACTGGGGCCGGTATCGGTATTGGCTTTGCCATTGCCAAGGCGCTGGCCCAACAGGGAACGCAGGTAGTGCTCAACGATTTCGATGCTGACGCGGCTGAAAAGGCGGCCGAAGCCATTCGGCAGGCGGGGGGGATTTGTGAAGCCTGTTCCGGCGATGCATCGGACGTGACCTTTGTCCAGCACTTGGTCGATACGGCGGTCGAACGGTTCGGCTCAATCGATATGGCGATTGCCAATGCGGGTATCACGGTGTTTGGCGATATTTTTACGACCACACCTGAAGCTTTTCAGAAAATTGTTGATCTGAATCTGCGCGGCACTTTTTTTCTGGCGCAGCGGGCGGCCATGCAGATGAGGCAGCAGGCAAACACAACCGGGCACCGTGGCGGCAGTATCCTGTTCATGTCGTCGGTGGTGGGGCATATCGCGCACCCTGGTCTGCCTGTCTACAGCATGACCAAGGCAGGCCTGGAAATGCTGGCCCGTCAATTAGTGATCGACTTCTCGCCCCTTGGTATCAACGTTAACGCCATTGCTCCCGGCGCAACGCTTACCGAGCGCACACTCGACGATCCCGATTACATTCCGACCTGGTCGCGGATTACACCGATGGGGCGCCCCGGCACCGTAGACGACATCACTAATGCCGCGCTGTTCCTACTCTCGCCCGCGTCGCGCCACATCACCGGTCAGAGTCTGGTTGTCGATGGCGGCTGGTCGAGCGTCGGCGTCCCGCCAATGGTTGGATGACTGAGTGGTTAAATGGGGCTGACGCAGCACCTAGTCAATCATTCAACCACTCAACAATTCTATCCTTTCTTCCCCACTGTGATCAGGACGACGCCAGCGAGGATAATGAGTGCGCCGATAAGCGACTGTGTGGAGAAGAGTTCGCCCGCCAGGAGTGAGCCCAGCAGCATTGCCACGACAGGATTGACAAACGCGTAGGTCGACAGGAGTTGGGGCGGGGCGTTGCGAGCCAGCCACGAGTAAGCCGAAAAGCCGATGATGCTCCCGAAAATGACTAGATAGAGCATGGAGCCGAGGGCTTTTGGCGGAGCCTGAAAGATACTAATCGGGGTAACCGGTTCCAGACACAGACTGATAAGCAGCAATACCAAGCCACCTACCAACATTTGAATACCGCTTGACAAGGGGCCGCTGGGTAACGTCAGTCGGGGGGTCAGCAGCGTGCCGATGGCCCACGAAAAGTTTCCGGCAATGACAAGTGCCGACCCGATCAGGTTGGCCTGAGCGCCACCTACTGGCTGTAGCCGGTCGGGTTTGATCAGGAAAAAGACACCAACAACGCCGAGTAATAGCCCCATCAGCGCTGCGTTGGACGGGCGCTGACGACCAAACGAAAGCCAGTTGAGACTAAGTAAAAAGACCGGCAACATACCACCCAGCAGGGCAGCCATCCCTGTCGGTATATACTGAATGCCCAGCGTCAGTAAGCCATTGGAGATGGTCAGCAGCAGCACACCAATGATTCCTGCTGATCGCCATTCGATGGTCGTTGCCCGGGGCGTACCCGTCAGGCGGGCAAAGCTGTACAGAATCGTACCTGCCACGATGTACCGCATCGATGCCATATAAAGCGGAGGCATCTGCTCGGTCATGAAGTGGATAAACAGATACGTCGATCCCCACAAAATATACACGGCCAGTAGTGACGACCAGAGCATAACACGATTGGGGGAGGTAGTAAGAGAGGGAGAGTTAGCCTGCATTGCAAAACGGTTACTACCGGGCTAACAGCCTTCCGCTCACTTTCTATCCAGCAAGGGTATTTTTTTTGTGTGGGGGTGTAGCCCAGACCGGGAGGTCCTGGCTACACTGACTAATAAAACACTTCGGTCTGTCGGGCCTGAAGCTGCCGGATTTGCGGAGCGTATGGACTACTCATGGCTTCCTGGCCAAACAGGGGGTTGCTGCCCAGATAAACCCGCTTCAGAGGCTTGATCGAAAAAAGTACGGTCGGAAATTCCTGTAGATTGTTGCCGGCGATGTCGAGGTCAGATAGGGCGGGCAGGCTGGCCAGTACGGGTGGGGCTACCGTGATCCAGTTGTTGCCAAGGTCCAGTTTTTGCAGGTTGCGCATGCGTGTAAAAACGGGCGGTAACTGACTGATGCGGTTATGGTGCGCGTAGAGCTGCCGAAGCCGTTTCAGCTTAGCTAGTGCCGGCGGTAGTTCGGTCAGGTCATTGTAGGCCAGCGCCAGCTGATCGAGCCGTTTGAGTTTACCCAGTTGCTTCGGTAAGGTTGTTAGCTTGTTGTAATATAGATCCAGTACGGTCAGGTGACGCAGGCGTTTGATCGACGCGGGTAACCGGCTCAGACTTGAATTGTACAGGTTCAGATCGTTAAGCCGACGCAGGCTGTGTAGTGGTTTGGTATTCAGATCACTCAGCTCGTTGTTGCCCATCCAAAGGCTTTCCAGCTTACGATTCAAGCGCACTGACGACGGAATGCGGGTCAGTTTGTTGCCTTGTAGATTGAGGGCGGTAAGGTGCTTATTTTTCGTGAAAAAGACACTGTCGTCGGGAATGTCGTTACGCAGTACGCTCAGGCGTTTAAGCCGGGGCAAATCGTGCGTTAGCCGGGCCGGCAGCTGGGTTAACTGGTTTTTCGACAGATCGAGTTCTTCCAGATTTGGAAACCGATAAACGACATCGGGAATGCTGACTAGGTCGAGTTGATTTAAAGTCAGGACTTTTACCGTGTCGGGCCGGTCGGTTTGCTGGGCATCAGCTACTGTGATGATAATGCCTGGACCCCGTACCGCTACACGTTTTTGTTTGGGCGAACCAAAATGGATGAAGTTTTCACACCAGAAGCCAGCTTTGGTTTTCAGCGGAAACGGATTGGCGGCATACCACTCGGCGAGCAGGGTCAGAAAAGTCAGTTCCTGTTCGCTGGACAGTGTATCGGTCGAGAACTGACAAAATACCTGATCGTACGTACCATTAGCATTAACGAATTCCAGCGTTTCAACGAAGATGCCCTGCACAGGTATTCGCTTTCTGCGAGCGTCCATGAAGCGATAAGAACGCTGATTGAATGCATTTGCAGTATCTAAAAACTGTTTTGCCCGACCTGCGAACGCTGCTTTTGAGCGCTCTTTTTCCGTTTTGGCGAGTGCCGAAGGGTAGCGCTGTTGCAGGGCATGTGGGGAAATGCCCAGTCGGGTTGTATCACGCAGTAGCGCAATGCGGTCCTGTGCCTGACTAACGTCGACCAACACCAGCAGGAGTAAGCAAAATAGTATCGATTTCATGGCGCAACGAAAATTTTAGTTTTAAGATGCTGGCGCGTTTACTTTTCCATAACATATAGCAGAAAAGAACCCTGTAAGTCCAGTTAACAGGCGATTCCAGGAGTACATTACCAAAGATTAACCACTATTTAATTAGGATTCAGATTAACTAAGTTTAGTTGCTAATTAGTTGATTGACAGACTATATATCTTGTGTTAACTGGGCCTGTTTCATAGCCTGTTCTGCCAGGCCCCATTTGGCCTTAATCAGTGACAAACATTTGCTGACGAACGGTCTTTGTTCACGTATCAAGCGCCTGCGCTTATCAGTCAGCTCAACGTTAATTACTGAAAACGGAATGGAATTCGCCGAGAAATTTTTGCCAACCGCCGGGCTCGTAGGCATACTGCCGATGATTACCTGGTTTTCCATGCTTGTTGCCTTCTACGCCTTTGTCGGCAACGTCATTTTTGCGCTCATGAGCCGGAATAGTGTAGCGCCCGAGCACCGCATTTCCCGAGATTACACGGCGATCATCGCGGCTATTGCGGGTATATCGTACTTTCTTATTCAGAGTTATTACAAAGATATGCTGCATGAGCTGGCTACAATCGACAACGAAGAAGGGCGGGCGCAACTCCTTCGTACGTCGTATAACGCGATCGGTCAACTGCGCTACATGGACTGGGCGATCACAACCCCGTTGTTGTTGCTGAAAATGACAGCGATGCTGAACGTGCATTACCGGAAATACCGGGGTATGATCAATACGTTGCTGCTGGCGGATTTATTTATGATCGTAACGGGCTATATCGGCGAGCAGCAACTAACGCCCGACAACGAAATCCTGGTGATGCCTAAACTGGTCTGGGGCGCGGTCTCAACAGTTGGTTACGTCATCGTCGTGTATATTCTTTACAAAATCTGGCGCGACTGCAGCAGCGAGTTGCATGTAAAAGCGCCCGAACGATGGGCTTATAAGGTGATGGGAATCATGGTCATTACATTCTGGGGTGTCTACCCAATCGGCTATATCCTGACGGCTGTTACGAGCATCGATACCAACTGGATTCACCTGTCGTTCTCCATCGCCGACGTCATTAATAAAGTTGGCGTGGGCGCTATCGCCTATCAGGCAGCTGATGCCGTACTGGAAGAGCGTCTGCCAATGGACAGTGTCGCGCCTTATCGCTCGGTTAGTTAGTAGATAGTTGGCCAACAAAATCGGTTTCCAATTCCCAGGTCTGGGTCTTCACCGCGCCATGGTGGCAGACCTCTGTGCGCCAGCTAGTGAAACAGGTCTGTGTCTTGACAAACTTGGGAAGTGGAGTATACTTGGTGCACCGCTAGCCTCATAGCGCACCAGTTCGACTTAGGTTCTGTACTTGAGTTAGTTGACCGTTAGTCAACAAAAACGGCGTCAGTTTCTTGCTGACGCCGTTTTTGGTCAAAAGGGGGATAAAGACCGAAACGGTTTTTTGAAATCGTTTCGGTTTGAGAATACTAGTTTTTGCTGCCACTAACCGCTGATGCCGGTTGCTTATCGGTCACTTTTTTGGCAGCTTTAGCAAAATCGCCCGCTTTTACGATGGTCAGTTTACTGTAGTCGATGTATTTTTTAGCGGCTGCACTGACCTGTTCGGGTGTGAGCGCGGCAACGCGCTTTTCGAACTCAGCATCGTAGGTAAATGTCCGGCCTTCGGGCTTACCCAGATACCGAGACCATTTATAGGTGAGGAAGCCATCCTGCGCCCGCTCGACCTGACTGTTTTGCAGGATGGCGGCTTTGGCGGCTTTCAGCTCATCGGCCGTAACACCATCCTTCGCCAGTTTCTCAACCTCTTCACGATACGCCTTTTCCAATCGCTCCGAATTCTCCGGATTATAGATGGCGTACGAGCCGAAGCTGGCTACTTTGTCATTATCATCCGCATTGACAAATGAACCAACGCCGTAGCTGACGCCCTCCTTCTGCCGGATACGGGTAGCCAACCGGGAGTTTAGAAAGCCGTCGCCCAGGATATAATTGGCCATGTATAAGGCTGGATAATCGGGATCATCGTCGCGCATGGGGAACTTCAGGCCCATCACGATCATCGCATTGGCTTTGTCGTCGGTCTGAATGGCTTCGGTCTTTGGTTTCAGATCGGCGAAGAGTTGCGTCGGAATGCGGGTGTAGGATTTGGCTGCTTTCCAGGCACCCAGGTCTTTCTTTAGTTTAGCTTTCAGAGGTGCTTCGTCAAACGTGCCGACCACAGCTATCGAGCCATTCTGCGTACCGTAAAACTCTTTGTAAAACTGCCGCACATCGGCGATGGTCATCTTTTTCAGGTCGGCAATTTCTTCGTCGAACGTCTGGGTGTAAAACGGATGGCCTTTTGGATATGGGTTCATTGTGCGTTCCGACACATTCCAGGCAATAGAATTCGGTTCCTGTTTCTGCGATTCAATCGACGCCAGCCGCTCTTCTTTCAGCTTGTTGAATTCGCTTTCGGAGAAGGCCGGGTTCCGCAGACAATCCGTAACGATATCCATAACGGCGGGCAGGTTCTCTTTCGTGGTTTCTATATTGACCGTTGCCGACTGACCGTTGCTGTATATGTAGGCGCGGGATTTTAGCTTATCGAGTTCGTCCTTGATTTGTTGATACGTCCGGGTTTTGCTGCCCCGCTCAAGCATCGACGCGGTCATCGAGGCCACGGTCATGCGGTCGCGCAGGCTGGTTTCGTCGCCCATCCGAATCTGCATCCGGGCGGCTACTGAATTCCCTCGGTTGCTTTTGGTCAGGAAGGCATATTTCATGCCATTGCTTTCCTGTCCCCGCTTGGTTCGGGTGTCGATGTTGGCGGGGGCGGGGTCGAATGCTTCACCGGCGGCTACCATCTGTTCGCCCTTATAGTCTTTTACCCGTGCCATGAGGTCGGGCGCTTCTGGGATGTCGGCGCGTTCGGGTTTCTGATCGGGAATGAACAGCCCGACAGTACGGTTGGCCGGTTTGAAATACGCAGCCGCCACCCGTTGCGCGTCGGCAGGCGTCACCTTTCGGATACCGTCGCGGTAGAGGAATACCAGCCGCCAGTCGCCGGCCGCGATGTACTCACTGAGTTGAAGCCCAACCCGGTCGACCTGTTTGAACATCAACTCGATCTGGCTCAGAATCTTGGTTTTGGCACGTTCGACTTCTTCCGTCGTTGGGGGCTTTGTCGCAATGGCGTCGAGCGTGCTTGCCATGATCGTCCGGGCGGAGTCGAGCGACCCTTCCTTGCGCACTTCGGCGTAGAAATAAGCGAAGCCGGGGTCGTGCAGCGCCGGTGTCCAGCCGTATTCGAGGGCGGCTTTCTTTGTGTCGACCAGCGCTTTGTAGAGCCGGCCACCCGGCTCGTTCGTCAGCACGTCCATCACCACGTCGAGCGCCGGATAGTCGGGGTGCGTACCGGAGGGGGTGTGGTAAGCAGCTGCGACACCCTGCGTGTCGCCCACGCGCTTGAGGGTTACCATTCGTTCGCCATCCTGCGTGGGCTCAGCCGTGTACGGCTGCTTCAGAACACGCGTGGGGCGGGGTATCGGGCTGAAATACTGGTCGACAAGCGCAAGTGTTTTTGCTTCATCGAACTTACCGGCTACTAGCAGCACTGCATTGTCGGGCTGGTAATATTTCTGGTAGAAGGCTTTCAGATTATCGATTGGGACGCGCTCGATATCTTCTTTCGAACCGATGGTTGATTTGCCGTAGTTATGCCACAGATAAGCCGTCGACAGGACGCGCTCCATCAGTACCGATTGCGGGGAGTTTTCGCCCATCTCGAACTCGTTGCGAACGACGGTAAATTCAGTTTCGAGGTCTTTCTTGTCAATAAAGCTGTTGACCATCCGGTCGGATTCAAGGTCGAGCGCCCACTTCAGGTTATCGTCGTTGGCCGAGAACGTTTCGAAGTAATTGGTCCGATCGAGCCAGGTCGTTCCGTTGGGCCAGCTACCGTGCTCGGTCAGTTCCTGCGGAACATTCTTGTGTTTGGTCGAGCCTTTGAACACCATATGTTCCAGCAGGTGCGCCATGCCCGTTTCGCCTAGTCCTTCGTGTCGCGATCCAACCAGATAAGTGATGTTGACGGTAATGGTGGGTTTCGACGCATCGGGAAACAGCAGGACGCGCAGGCCGTTCTTCAGATTGTACTCGGTGATGCCTTCGACCGATGTTACGCGCGTGACACCTTCCGGGAGCGTCACCGCAGTCGTTTTGGTTTGCCCATGGGCCAGTGTCAGCGTACCGACAGCCAATAGGGTAGCTAGGAGACCAGATTTCATACAGGCAACTCGTTTAGCGGATGAAATGGTCCGTAAGCTAGCTATTACTGACTGGTTGCAAACAGGGGTTAACGATTTTTAGGAATGATGTTCGTAAGTGGTAGGGTACGAAAAAAGCCGGAGCACTGCCCCGGCCTTTAGTTAACTATATATCAGATTGCTTACATGTCGGCCACCTGCTTATGTATTTCGTCTTTGGTCTTACCTGTTTTCTCTTTCAGCTTACCCCACATTTCATCTTCTTTCCCTTCTGCGTAGGTCAGATCATCGTCGGTTAGGTCGCCATACGCCTGTTTGATTTTGCCTTTGAGCTGATCCCACATGCCGCCTGCTGTTGTCTCGTTCATGGTCGTAGTGATTTGTGTTGCGAGAAGTCCGGTGTTTCCGGATTGATACGAATAGAACTATGTAGTGACAAAATTGTTTTTGGCGATGACATTTGCGATGCTAATAGCCTCATGGCCAATGTTGTACAGGATGCCTGTCAGTGGGGTCGAATAGCCCAGGAAATACAAGCCTTCCAGACCGGACTCGGTAAACCATGGCCGGCGGGGGTAGCCCGTTTCGTTGAGCACCTGTTGCGACAGTTCCGTTCCCAGCAGGTCGGCCAGACCCGGCCGGTAGCCCGTTGCCAGCACGATAGCGTCGAAGGGAAGCTCACGGCCGTCGCTGAACGTAATGGTGCGGGCGTTGACCTGCTGCACCGCCGGTACGACCTTGATCGCACCGGATTTGATTTTGTCGAGCGTGCCCACGTCGATGACCGGAATCTTGCCCCGGCGGGTGTCGTACGAAGCCGGATGAGCGGGTTTGCCAAGCCCGTAAGCCGACAGGTCACCAATCGTCAGTTTTTGCGCAATGCCTGTTATCAGATCGTAGAACCAGTTCGGGAACCTGTTCAGAAAAATAGCGGTGGGTTGTGTCGGTCGGCCGAACGTGTCCCGCCGGGTGATATTGATCGGGCGACGCACGGAAATCACTGGTCGGGCACCGTAGTCGAGCAGGTCAAGTGCCAGTTCCGCGCCCGTGTTCCCCATCCCAACGACCAGCACATTTTCGTCACGAAAGGGGGCTCCGTTGCGGTATTCGTAGCTATGCCAGATGATGCCTCGAAAATTGCGCTGACCCGGTAGGTCAGGAATATTAGGTACCCGGTTGTAGCCAGCGGCCACCACGACCTGCTCCGCCGTAAACGTGTCGTTCTGCGTTTGAACAGTCCAGCTTTTGCCCGTCGGGCTGCGTCGAATGCTGACGACCCGTTGCTCGAAGCGCGGCCGGATGTTGAAATGAGCCGTGTATTGCTCTAGGTACTCGACCATCTGTAACCGCGAGGGGTAAGTGGGGTAGCTGGCCGGAAATGGAAAGTGGGGGAGGGCGGAATACTCTTTAACTGTATGCAGGTGCAGCCGGTCGTAGTGCTGCCGCCAGCTATAGCCCACATATTCGCTGGCTTCGATAATGACGAAAGGCTGTTGGCGGTGCGCCAGTTCGCCGGCCACTGCTAACCCCGCTGGCCCCGCGCCGATAATGAGCGTATGCATCTTCTGGTTCGTGGTTTGTGGTTCGTCGTTTGTGGTTTGCCATCGCCGAAGAAACAACGAACCACAAACCACGAACAACGAACCTTATTTTACTCTTGTCCAGATCTGCGTTTTACCGAGCAGCGAAATACCGACGTAGCCGCGCACGTTGAGCGTGTTGGGATCGGTCAGCGTCATCTTGCAGTTGTATTCCTTACCGTCTTCGGGATTGTAGATTTTGCCGTCGCTCCAGACATTGCCGCCGTCGTACTTGAAATTGTACATCAAGGGCATGTTTATCATGGGCCGCGACCGCTTCGAGGCATCCACGTTTTTCTCGTCGGTACGGGGCTTGCCCGTCACCGGGTCATTGGGCTGACCAAGCCAGACGAGCTTGCCGAAGTACGTACCGCCCTTTTTGTAGATCTCGACATGACCCTTCTTGGTCCCGTTGAGCCAGGTACCCAGCACGGCGTCGGGGTTGTCGGACTTAGGAGCAAAAGCGGTTAAGGAAATAAATACGATGGCGAGTGTAGTGACGATGAAGCGACCTTTGTTCATAGGAATAAAAATTGGTTTTTTTGTACTAAACGCAAAGATGTTACCTGTGATTACACCGAACCGGAATCTAGCCGGAAATTTTACGGTTCGTAGTTCATGTTTTCGGTTTTCAGCAGATTACCGCAAACGGAGAACTGAAAATAGTATACCGAAAACCAAACGACTATGTTCCGACTCGATCCCGGACGCCATTATCCGACCGAAACCGAATCGCGGGTGATTATCCGCTTTCAGGATTGCGATCCCCTTCAGCACCTCAACAACGCTAAGTATTTCGACTACTATTTCAACGCCCGGGAAGATCAGGTTGCTAAACTGTACGATTTCAACCCCGGTCAGATGTTCCATGAACTACGAACAAGCTGGGTCGTTTACCAACACCAGATCGCCTACATCCGACCCGCTCTGGTCAGCGAGTGGATTCGCATCGCGTCGCGGCTGATTTACCATAATGACGACACGATCGTTACCGAGTTTTATATGACCGACGATGCCCGGACGCACCTGAAAAATGTGCTCTGGACAATCTCGAAGTACGTCAGCATCGACACCGGCAAGCGCGTTCCCCACGACCCGATCATCATGGACTTTCTGAAAATCACGGAACTGCCCAACGTCGACTACCCACACATCGACTTCAACGATCGTATCAGAACGATCAAGCAGCAGGTGCTAAGCGTAGCGGTGTAGAGATATGCCCTCACGACTGCGGACGACCGGCCTTTAGAGGATTTAGGAGAACAATTTTGGGGTCACATAATCACTTTCTTTGTCATCCCGAGCCTGTGCGGGATGACAAAATCATTTTCTAAACAACCTCTTAAGGGAGTTAGAGGTAAAAAGGCTCACAAATAGCATTACAACACTACCTACCTACACGAAATCCTTAAAATAGTATCTAGTTAAGGGGGTTCTTATCTTTTGTTATCGTTCTGACCCGTAGACCAGCCGCACCTTTGTCGTATCAATCACCTGCAAACTAGCTAACGACATGCATACGATCTTAGGCGCTGGCGGACACGTATCCGGCGCATTGACCCGCGAGCTGATAAAGGCCAAACTACCCGTCCGGCTCGTCAGCCGCCGGCCCGTTTCGACTGACGTACCCAACGTAAGCTGGCAACCGGCCGACCTGCTTCACTACGACCAACTGGTGCAAGCAACGAAGGGCGCTACCGTGATCTACCTCTGCCCCGGTCTGCCCTATGACAGCACCATCTGGCGGCAACAGTGGCCGACGATCGTTCGCAACGCCATCGACGTCGCCAAAGCCAATCAGGCCCGGTTAATTTTTCTGGACAATGTCTATATGTACGGACTTGTCGACGGCCCAATGACTGAACAGACGCCCTACAACCCCATGAGTCCGAAAGGCGAGGTGCAGGCCCAGACGGCAACGACACTGTTGAACGAGGTCAGGGCAGGCAATATCCGGGCCAGCATCGCCCGCTGCCCGGACTTCTACGGTAGTGGAGCCAGCAGCTTTTACGACGCCACCGTGCTCGACAAGTTTGCCAAAGGCCAGCGGGCGCAGTGGATCGGGCGGGTCGATAAGCGGCATAGCTATCTGTACTTACCCGACATCGGAAAAGCGATGTACTTGTTGGGGCAGCAGCCGGAGAGCGACAGTCAGGTCTGGCACTTACCCACCGCCCCTGCCCTGACCGGCCGTGACTACATCAGCCTGGCAGCCGCTGCCTTTGGCGTCTCCGACCGCTACATCGCGTTACCCAAACTGGCCGTTCAACTGACGGGGCTGTTCATGCCGTTCATGAAAAATCTGGCGGAAGTATTCTACCAGT
>JAKONH010000386.1 GCA_022702045.1 Spirosomataceae bacterium | reverse complement strand
CGGGTGTTCAAAAGGGTGATTACGTGTTCACAGGCCGTACTGCGGAGAAGAATTACTTTATTTCGCCGACGGGTGGTACGGTAGCGGCTTTGACGGCTAACCCCAATACGGCGTCGACGTTTAAGATCAGCGAACGCTTCATCCAGTCGTACAACACGGGCGATAAGCGCCTGACGAATAACTTCGACACCAAAACCAGCTACAAGAACAACTACACATTCACGACCCGCTACAGTATGGTCAGCGGTGGTAATGGTGCCTCGGGTGTGTATGTATATGCCAACAAGACGGCGGGCGCGCAGGAACTGTACATCGCCAGTAGTTACGAAGAGAATGCGCTAATTCTGGCCGAGGCCAATCTGAGACTGGGTAACATCGAGAAAGGGCTGGCCTATATCGATGACGTTCGTAATTACCAGGGAGCCGGTGTCGCTGCCGTGGCAGGTACGGGACTGACGCTGGCAAAAGCCCTAACCGAACTGACCAAGGAACGTCGGGTAGCCCTGTTCAGCCGAGGGTTGGCCTATTATGACAGCCGTCGGTGGGGCTGGATTTATGATATTGCCAACGGTGGCGGTAGCTACGGCAACACGGTTGTGACAACAGCTGGGGTCGTTAATAAAAACGTGACGATCAGCTACAACTTCCTTGACTACTGGGACGTGCCGGCTGACGAATCGGTGCTAAACCCATCGACATCGGGTGTTGCCACGCAAAACCCGAATTTCTAGCTATAGATTACATTCGTATAATTTACTAAACCGGGGGGCTGCGATGCGCGGCCCCCCGGTTTTTGCTTATTACGCTTACGAACACTGGCTAAAAATTGACTTTATCCGTATGCAGGATTGTATGATTTTGTGGTTATTGCCGTTAACCAAATTTTAAGCCGTACTTTGTTTTATAAACAGGTTAATAACGTCGCTCATTTATGAGATTACTTTTATCGAAACTAACAGTCCTGCTCCTTATCCTGCTGGCGTTGCCGGCGTTGGCGCAGAGTCGGCGGGTAACCGGGCAGGTTACATCAGCCGAAGACGGTACCCCACTTCCGGGCGTCTCAGTTATTGCGAAAGGCACCAGCCGGGGAACCCAGTCGGATGCCAACGGAAACTACTCGCTTGAGCTGCCACCCAATATCAATACGCTGGTCTTCAGTTTCGTCGGCGTTACCACGCAGGAGATCTCCGTGGGTAATCGGACAACTGTAAACGTGTCCATGAGCAATGATACGCGTGCACTGGACGAAGTCGTAGTAACGGGTTATGGTGCGCAGTCGAAGCGGAACCTGACAGGTAACATCGCGCAGGTATCGTCGCGGGATGTAGCGAACATTCCAGTACCCAGTGCTGAACAGGCACTGGCCGGGCGTGTTGCTGGTGTGCAGATCACGTCGCTGAATGGTAAAGTAGGGCAGGGCCTGCAAATACGGGTTCGTGGTGCAGCCTCGCTGACGGCCAGTAGCCAGCCGCTGTATGTCATCGATGGTATTCCCGTGACGTCGTCGGATCAATCATCGACAACGGCTCCGACTAACCCTATCGCTGATATAAACCCCAACGACATCGAGTCGATCGAAATCCTGAAAGATGCCTCAGCTGGTGCCATCTATGGCTCGCGGGCGGCTAATGGTGTCGTCCTGATTACGACCAAGAAAGGGAAAGTGGGGAAAACAGTGTTTGAAGTTGGTGCTCAGTACGGTATCAGCAATCCAACTCATCTGCGTACCTGGCTCAACACCAATCAGTATGTCGAACTGCTTCAGGAAGCCCTAACGAACTCAATTAATTTAGGACTTGTGGCACCCGGTACATCACTGAGTAACCGGTTTACACGCTATGCCGCCGGCGATGCGGCTGGCTGGCAGCCACCTAATCCAAAATACAATACCGACTGGCAAAAGGAGGCATTTCAGAAAGCACCAACGCAACAGTACGATTTCAACGTACGCGGAGGTGATGCTAAAACCCGGTTCTATGTGTCGGGTCAGTATTTCGATCAGAACGGTATCCTGATCAAAAACCGTTTCCGCCGGTTGAGCGGGCTGGCTAACCTCGACCATACGGCTTCGGAAAAGCTGACGATTGGTGTCAAACTCAATCTGATTAATTCCATCAACGACCGGGTATCGAACGATAACGCGTTTTCGACACCGATGCAGATTGTGGCGCTGCCGCCCATGACGCCGGTAATCGACCCCCGGACGAATCAGCTGAGCGGTAATTACACACTGTATTACAACCCACTGCTCAACCGCGATTTTGCTGCCCTGCAGGCCCGGGTATTTCGGGTACTGACAAACGCCTATGCTGAATACAAAATTGTTCCCGGCCTGACGTTCCATACCGACTTCGGAACCGATATTATCGGCCAGCAGGAGGAGGAATACTACGGTCAGGAAACGGCCCGGAATACGGGTGCACCGAACGGTTTAGGCGCCAACAGCTTCCGGCAGGTAGTTAACTATACGACCAATAACTATTTCTCGTTTGGCCGGACGTTCGCCGAAAAGCACGACGTGGATGCTACGCTGGGTATGTCGTACCAGCAGTCACGGAGCAATTACGCATCGGTAACGGGGCAACAGTTTCCCAGTGATGCCTACAAGCAAATCACATCGGCGGCTCGTATTACGGGAGGAGCCGGTAACGAAACCGGTTACAGCTTCCTGTCGTACTTCACTCGTGTAAACTATCGCTTCGATAACAAATACATCCTCGGTGCGTCGGCGCGGGTCGATGGATCGAGCCGATTTGGTGCTAATAACCGCTACGGTGTATTCCCGGCGGTATCGGCGGGCTGGATCATCTCGGACGAATCGTTCATGCAGTCAGTGCCTGTAATTAGTCTGCTCAAACTGCGGGCTAGTTATGGGCTAACGGGGAATGCCGAAATTGGCAATTTCAATTCGCAGGCGCTGTATTCGGCCGGGGCTGGCTACGCAGGTGTACCTGGCCAGGCTCCTCTTCAGATTGCCAACCCAAACCTGACCTGGGAAAAAACAGTACAGGCTGATTTTGGTCTTGAATTTGGTTTATTCAACAACCGCCTGTCGGGTGAAATCGACTATTACCAGAAAAATACGACGGCCTTGCTGCTGAATGTCAACGTACCGGGTTCGACAGGCTATCGGACGCAGCTACGTAACGTAGGTAAGCTCGATAACAAAGGCGTCGAGGTCGTGTTGAACTCGCAGAACCTCATGGGCGCGTTCAAATGGAACACCTCGTTTAATATTGCGTATAACACCAACCGGGTCACGGATCTGGGTGGTACAACGATCACGGGTTCGTTCCTGAACCGGGCGCAGGAAGGGCAGCCGATAGGTGTGTTCTACGGCCCCGAATATGCGGGTGTCGATCCGCAGAACGGCGATGCACTTTACTACCAGAACACGGCCAATGCTGACGGGAGCCTAAATCGGGCAACGACCAACGATTACAATGCGGCTCAGTACGTTGCT
>JAKONH010000363.1 GCA_022702045.1 Spirosomataceae bacterium | reverse complement strand
ACGGTTCGATCGTTGTACATTCGCCTTTAGACTGGAAAACAGGAGCGTGTAGAAATGGGTATGTCGAAACGAAAAGTATACTGGACTTGTCAGATTTTTGGGTGGACACTCCTGATTCTGGTGGAGTATCTGGCCTATCTGTTCCAGGATGGTTTCGATCCGAATGCTCTGTATCTGGCCATTGCCAACATCGGACTGGGTATCTCCCTTACACACCTGTACCGGCTGATGATCCGGCGACTCAACTGGGTTCGGTTGCCGTTTCTGCAACTGGCTCCCCGCGTGTTGCTATCCGTGTTTGTGCTGGCGCTCATCATGACCGCCGTCAACCTGCCCATCGACCGGATTATCGTTCCTACCTATTTCGTCGATGAACCCTGGATTGTGATGGGCTACATCATGACCTGGGGGAAAACCATGCTGGCGTGGGTGCTTAGTTACACCGTCTACCATTACGTCGAACGGACACGCGACGCAGAAATCGAACAAATTCTGCTGAAAACGAGCATTCGCGATACGGAAGCTAAGGTCTTACGCTCGCAGCTGAACCCGCATTTCATGTTCAACGCGCTCAACAGTATCCGGGCGCTGGTCTACGAAAACCCCACCAAAGCGCAGCAAAGCATCACGCAACTGTCGAACCTGCTGCGGAATTCGCTGCTGGCCGACCGGCGTAAAACCGTTGAGCTGCGCGAAGAAATCAAAACCGTCGAAGATTACCTGTCACTGGAAAAAGTGCGGTATGAAGAGCGGTTACAGTCGCACATCGAACTGGACCCGCGTACGCTCTTCTGGCAGGTGCCACCGATGATGTTGCAGACACTGGTCGAAAATGCGATTAAACATGGCGTCTCGAAGGGCATTAGCGGGGGCTTTGTCGAAGTAACGTCGCGGCTTGATGACGAAAAACTCCACCTCTCCATTCGGAACACCGGCGTGCTGGGCGACAAAGAAGCGTCGGGCGGTTTTGGTCTGGCGAATACATCGCAGCGACTCGATCTGCTCTACGGTCCCGAAGCGACGTTTACTATCGGGCAGGAGGACGATACGACTGTCCGTGCCGACATTATCATTCCTATTCAATCCGATACCATCTTCCGCCGGCGGGAGGCAGTACTCCGGTGACCGGTTTTCGATATATAGTTTACAGGAGCCACCTTTCCAACTCACTATAAACCGTATACTGTAAACCGAAAACAGAAACCTGAAAACCATTTTCTATGAAAACACTTATCGTTGATGATGAACGGCTGGCGCGTAATGAATTGCGTCGATTGTTAGAAAATTTTCCCAAAATTCAGATTGTCGGTGAAGCGGCCAATGCCGACGAAGCCCTGCCGATGATTGAGGAACTGGAGCCTGAATTACTGTTCCTGGATATTCAAATGCCGGGCAAAAACGGATTCGAGCTGCTACAGTCTATCGAGGGGAAAGCACCGGAAGTCATTTTTACGACGGCCTACGATGAATACGCGATCAAAGCCTTCGAATTTAACGCGCTCGATTACCTGCTCAAACCTGTCGAGCTGGCCCGGCTGTCGGAAGCGATTCATCGGGTTGAAGAAGAGCAGCACGCAACCGAGCCAGCCATATCGGCGGGTCAGTCGGGTGGGCACAAACTGCTGGGTGAAAACGATCAGGTGTTCGTAAAAGATGGCGAAAAATGCTGGTTTGTGAAGCTGGGTAAGGTGCGGCTGTTTGAGTCGATGGGCAACTATGTCCGGCTCTATTTCGATGACCAGAAACCGCTGGTGCTGAAATCGCTGAATGCCCTGGAAGACCGGCTCGATCCGGCTACGTTCTTCCGGGCCAACCGCAAACACATCATCAATTTACAATGGATTGAGAAAATCGAACCCTGGTTTAGCGGTGGTTTGCTGGTCACGTTACGCGGGGGAGATAAAATTGAAATTAGCCGACGGCAGGCGATTCGGTTTAAAGATTTGTTAAGTTTGTAGAGAGGGCGGTCAGCGTACATCCTGGCGAATCGATCGGTCCCTCAGCTAGCTATGCGGTGCCGACAACACGGATTCGGGTCGCTACTTACCGTCAGTATGATTACGTTCTTCCGCCTGCTACCAGGCTGTTTCCTCTTTTTAGTTGCCTGCACAAATACACCATCGGGGCCACCCCAACTAAAGCGTGAGCAGTATACGCTCGACAGTCCGTACCCTTGTGATACGACAACGAACAAAGGTATCGACGTGTCGGTGTCTTATTTTCAACTGGTTGATGAGTCGGACGCTGGCCGGCGCATCAATGATAGTCTACAGCGACTTAGTGCCGGTAGCGTGACGAGCTGGCTCGACAGTGCAGCGCTGGCGGGTAACCCCGAAGCTCGTACGAATCTGGCTAAAGCGGGTAAGCTGTTTCTAGCGGATTACAAACAGGTCGTTTCTGAACTGGACGGTATGGGCGGTTGCTGGGATCTCGAAACCAAGCTCGATACGCTTTATACCAGTTCGAAGGTGATGACGGTGCAAATGGAAAACTACGCCTACACGGGCGGAGCGCATCCGAATTCTAACACCATGTTCATGAACTTCGACCGGCGGACCGGCAATACGCTGGCGCTGACCGATATGGTGTCGGATACGACGGCGCTGCTGACAATTGTGGAGCAGGCCTTCCGCAAAGAGCAGGGCCTGCTACCCCAGCACAACCTCGAAGAGCGCGGCTATTTCCTGCGCGACGGTAAATTTTTCCTGCCTGCCAACGTCGGTATCGACCGAAAAGGACTGACGTTCTACTACAATCCGTATGAAATAGCGGCCTACGCATTGGGACCTATCGAGGTGACAGTCCCCTACGAGCAGCTAAACGGCATCCTCCGCACGGGCTGGCGTTAAATGAACTTGATTTTATTGAGTGCAAAAGCGGTCATCTTCAGCAAAAGCCATCCGTGTTTAAAGCGCGAGATGTTGGTCTCGCCATAGGTGCGAGCCCGGTATCGAATTGGTACTTCAACAAATTTCAAATTCAGCTTAGCCGCCCCAAAAATCAGATCGAAATCACCGAACGGGTCAAAATCACCAAAATAGGCACGGTTAGCACTTAGTTGCTGGTAGTTCTCCCGCGTTAGTACTTTGGTACCGCAAAGCGTGTCTTTGATTCGTTGGTTCAGCAGCCACGAAAAGGCAATTGAGAAAAACTTATTGCCGATCAGATTTAGTGTGCGCATGGCCTCTTTCTCCATCGGGTAGACCAGTCGCGTGCCGTTGATATATTCGCCTTTTCCGGATGCGATTGCCTGAAAAAATTTAGGTAAGTCTTCTGGTGGAACGGTCATGTCAGCGTCCAGAATCATCAGAATGTCGCAGGTTGCCATACCAAAACCTTTCCGCACAGCGTCGCCCTTACCTTTGCCCGACTGTTGCACACATTTGATGTCGCGCTCGCTGCTGTATTTCTTGGTGATGCGTTGAATCTCGGCCCATGTATCGTCTGTTGAGTTGCCTTCCACAAAAATTAACTCAGTGTGAGCACCCATTTGGGGCGTTCGCCGAACGATATCTTCTATGTTTCCTTCTTCGTTTCGGGCTGGTACGATAACGCTCACAGTGTGCTCAGCAGCCATTTTCTGCGTGTGTTGACTGCGGGCAACGATGAAGGTGAATAGCCCCAGCCGGTTGAACAGAGGAAGGTTGACAACGTATTTGTTGAGGAGCCAGGATAGTATCGGTACATACCGCGGCAGGAGGACCTTGTGGCCCGTGCGAATTACGTCAAGCGACGCAACATCAAGTAGGTTGACAATGTCGCCTGTGTCGAGCCAGTTTTGGCGCTGTTCGGGCATTTTGAGCCGAAGTCGTTGCGCCAGACTCAATACGGGGTTCCACAGCGCGCTGCGATAGGTAATAATGATACGGGTGTTCGCGTAACAAACGCTTTGTAGCTGATCGAATACTTGTTGTACGTCGGTGAGCAGACCAATGGTGTCGCTTAGCAGTACATAATCGAATCGTTCGTTGAGTTGATCGAGTTGGTTGGCGTCGAGCGTGCGAAACTGCAGATTTGGGTAGTTCGCTTGCGCATGTGCCACAAAATCGGGATTAGTGTCGATACCGACGCCCCGCAACGGCTTTAACTGGTTAAGGATATAGCCGGTTCCGCAGCCGATTTCAAGAACTGATTGATTTTCTGGAATCGTGTAGTGAAGAAAATTGAGGAGACAACGATAGTAGTATCGGTTACGGTTGATCCATCGGTCACGTTCTTGGCCGTTCATAAATAATGTGGTGTGGTGGGTATAAATCTCCGCAAATCTAGCTGTAACAGCCTATAAACAAAAGAAACGTAATCTGTCAGCATGCTTGTCATTGAGTACAGATTTGCGAAAACGTGGTAGGTTTGCAGGGTATTTTTTCGAAATATGCAGCGTTCGACTTACATAATCAGTCTACTGATCATCGGTTTCTTAGGGTTCAAAGTTGTTCGATTTCAGTTATTAGGCTACACATTCAACGACATGTATGCCTTCATTCAGATGTCGCACAGCTGGCTGGACGGACGGCCGTTCATGTACGAAAATATCTGGGGCTATCATCACCAGATTCATAATTACTACACCGTATTACTCTGGGGGCCACTGACGCACTGGTTTGGTGCTTATGGCCTCTTTATTGCGCAGACCTTCTTGCTACTGCTGGCTTATGGCGTTGTTAATGAGCAGCTTTACCGACGTGGATTGCCGGTCTGGGCGCGGTATACTGTGCTGGGCGTAATCTTGTTAGGGCCAGTGTCGTTTTGGCTCAATGACCATCCCAATATTGGTTGGCACACTGAATTATCGTATCTCCCACTAGGCCTTTTATTTGCGTCGGCTCTGTTAAGTGAACACCTGTTGCCTATTCTATTGGCGGGACTGGCTGTCGTACTGGTAAAAGAAGACGGAGCTGTTCTGGCAGCACTGATTCATTTGGCTTACGAATGGGTACGTACGATCAGAATTTTGCCCCGATTGTCGCTTCTTCTGTGGATACAAAGACCACGCTTTTGGTTCATTGTGACTGGTTGGGGAGCTGTATTCATCATAGGACTTCTCTGGCTACGTATGAAAAACCAGGCCCCTGAGCCCCGGTTACAAGCAGCACTTGCCTTACTGAGTGACAATATTGGTAAGGCAGGTTTCTGGTGGCAGATGCTGGGATTAGTTAGCAAGTCACTACTGTTGTCGCTGCCAGCGCTAGTCGTTCTTATTATGTTGATTGGGGGCATACGCCGGGATGGTATGCGGCAGGCGCTACTGGTTTGGGTACTTGGTGTACTGATACTGACAGCACTCAACTTTGTTCAGAGCGTCCATTACTACGGACAACCGTTGTTCTATCTGGTATCGTTGACGTGGCCACCCCGCTTTGTACTGGTTTGGGCATTCTCTGCTGCTTTTCTGGTTTTGCTGACTGGCGCATTTGCCCGGCAGGTCCAACCCGATCGCCCAATGGGAATACTAGTCACAGCGGTGGTCTTATTCGGGCTTCAAATACCAATTTTATACCTGGTACGGCCCGACTTTCCCAGCCTGAGGGATTGGCTGCGTGTTGCGCGCGGGCAATATGATCAGCAAAAGAATATGGCTTATCTACAACCAGCCGATTTGTCAGTGGCCCAATGCATAGCTGCTAAATTACCGGCTACGGCGAATGTCTTCGCCTACGATTTTCTAGTTCCCATTTTCCATCGACAATACGAAATATGGCCAACTGGTAAGCATTTTCAGCCTGCCGACATCGCTATCGTTCCTGCTAATATGGCCTCGCTGCGTAGTAAAATTCCAATGCGTGAGCCATATCAGATCATTCGTCTTAAGGCATATGATTTGTATGTAGCCAACCAAGTAAAACCGGTAGTCTTGGATTGTGTTCGGTGAACTGGGTGGTAAAAGAATGTCTTCTCCCCATGAATTAGTCGATTGTATGCCTAGCGTATACCGCTGGCAGCGACCGGTCCTCGTCTCGTCGCTACTGTTACTCTTATTTTTCGCGTTTAAGGTTTGCCGATTTCAGGCGCTGTATTACACGTTCAACGACATGTACATTTTCGTTCAGTCGTCGTGTAGCTGGCTGGACGGGCGACCGCTGCTGTACGAGAATATCTGGGGTAACGACAGTCTTATTCACAACAACTACATCCTGCTTCTAGTCGGGCCGCTCATTTATTGGGGGGGGGCGTACGGGGCCTTTGCTGTTCTGACGCTGCTCTTACTGATTACTTACGGCATCCTGTTACGCGTGCTAAGCAGGCGGGCTCAATGGTTTCTCTGGCTCACTGCCGGCGTGCTGCTATTTGGCCCTGTCTGGTTTTGGTTCAACGACCATCCGGGTATCGGCTGGCATCCCGAACTCCTGTACTATCCGCTGGTCCTGCTGTTTACTCTGGCGCTTTTTTATCGCGAAACAAACTGGTATTTCCGGCTCACGGCGGTGCTTATCGTCTTGGTAAAGGAAGATGGGGCCTTACTCGCCGGTACGGTTC
>JAKONH010000345.1 GCA_022702045.1 Spirosomataceae bacterium | reverse complement strand
CGGCGTGACCCACCGGTTGGCGCCGTGTGAAATACCTCCTCAGCACCGCTCGACTCAGCCAGCCGAGTAGCAGCCAGGTTATCACTTACCTGTACGCTTGCCGTGCGCTCAGGTGCCACAGCCGGAGTGGGTAGGTCCGTTACCCCAACGGGCGATGTGCGCTGAATGGGAGCCTGCGTGTAGCGGCTGCTTTCGTACTGCTGAAGCTGCCGATCCAACTGCTGATCAGTAGCCGAGGCCGTGTAGTAGGGTTTACTACCCGGTGCGTTGTAGTAGTATCCCCCCTTGGCTGCCCGTGGACCGGTTGATCGGGTTGCTGCTAGTGCGGCCGCATTGTTCTGATTACTATAGCGCGCTGAATAAGACCGGTTGGAGGCACTAGCCGTTGGCGACATAACCGGCGCAGTGGCCAGGCTCGATGCATGGTCAGTCGAGCTGACGGTTGATTGATTGCTGACCGGGATCGCTTTAAGGCCATGCGTAACCGAATCGTGCCGGGTATTGGTAAAGCTGGAGAGCATCTGCCCACCCGACGCTTTACCGAACCCGGCCGCTTCGACGCCCCGGTCATCAATGTGCCCCCCTTTAGCATTAGGCATTTTGGCATTGAATCCACCGGCCCCCTCCTGGTTAGCAGCCGTTTCTTCTGCTAGGTATCTTTCCCCTTTTCCACCCCCTAGTATCCAGAACAGAGCGATCAGAAAGGGGATAATAATGACCGGATAGACTAACATAGCCTGCCGGTTTCGAAAGAAGGCAGCGTCCGTATGCGTTGCCGAGATTGCGGTATTCATAGGGCTTATAGGCGTTTGGTTGAGAGTGCTTTCTGGAGACTGTCCAGCTCAAGCTGATCCTTTTGACGAGTACGCTGGTAAGTGTCCAGTTGACCATGAGTCCGATTGTAGAGCTGCTTCATGGGTGTCAGCAATTGATCGGGTGACGCCCTGGGTAGGGGTTCGCTGAGCCGGTTGACGCTGGAGACCAGTTTGTAGACGGCCCCGCTACCCAGGCACAGTAGCAGCAGTAGTACGAGTTGCTTTTTAGTCGAATCAGGCAGGCTGATCAGCCAGTCACCAGCGCCGGCGATTTGGTTGACGATCCAGTTCATTGGCGTATCCGTTCTTCAATGTCCTGATTGTCGACTACGGCAAACCGCTCAATGAGAAAACCGTGGGGATTCACTTCCGACCGGCTGACGTTACGCAGGTAGCCACCCGTTACCAGGCGTCGAACCGTGATATTGGTCAGACGAATGATCTGCTGCCGGGAGTAGGCCCTAAAGCGGTAGGGGTACTGATTCAGATCGAGCTGAATGCTGTCGACCTGAATCTCCTGCGAAGCCGCAGCCTGGACGAGTTGGCTGTAGTAGCCTTTTTCCTTGGTGTCCTGATAGAGCCGGGCTACGCTTTCGTCAGCGTAGGGTAAGGCCTCGTCGATATGCTCCTGAATTGCTTTCGAATCGGGATCGAGCGTGAAGAACAGCTCGTGGAACCGTCGGATATGGTCCTTGCCCTCAACGGGTCGGTTCTCCCGCACATCGTTACGCAGGGCGGCAATCAGCGACTTACCCTGTTCAACGACGTAGATCCGGCTCTCCGAATCCATTTTGGTCTGGTAGGCAAACCAGAGCGCGGCCAGGGTAATGATCGTCAGCAGGCCGGCGATCGTGAAGGCGAAAATGCGAATGTTGCGGTAGGAGGTTTCCAGATTCCGCAGTGATTTGAAGAAGACTTCTTGTGCCATGGTTAGTTAGAGCTTTTGCCGATTTTTCGTAATTCCTGTTTAGCTCCCTCGCCGTAGTAGCTGGCGTAACTGGCAGCCTGCTTACCGACCGCAGCCGCAGTCCTCCCTGCCGAGGTAGCCGCACTACCAACCATGCCTGCACCAGCCAGCATGGCTCCACCAGTGGCCTGCGCAGCGTTCCGGGCGGCTGGGCTAACGGCCGTCGACATAGCCCCCATTACCGTGGCCGTCGTCATCGAGGTCATCCGCTGAAGCGCGCCGGCGACGCCCGACGAGGAGATGATGTAGCTGGAAATGGTCGGGATAGTCAGGTAAGCCAGAGTAGCGATGATCATAAAGACCGTGTAGATGATCTCCCCACTGGCCGCTTCGTCGGGTACGTTATTGGTCATCTCCAGATACTGGAGTGAAATGACCTTACCCTGTAGATAGGTGACGATGGTACCGAGGATGTTGGCCAGCGGGAACCAGAGCGAGATCTGCACGTAACGGGCAATCCACATCAGATGCGAATCCTGAAAGCCGGTGAAGATGGCCAGCGCAAACGATAGCGGGCCCACGATAGTCAGCACGATCAAAAAGAAGGCCCGCGTAGTGAGCACCACCAGCCGGGCGGCCAGAAAGAAGGCGTAGAATAGATTCTTCAGGAACGTGTTGAAACCTTCCATTAAATACATTCGCTGCTTTTCGACGACCAGCAACAGGTACTGCCCTATTGACCAGTTGCTTAGTTCAGCCGACTTGTCCTTGTCGAGCTGCGCCATCTTTTCCTGAATCTTCTGCTGACGCATTTGCTCCAGCTGCTGAATCCGGGTCACCTGCACGTCGACCATGTTCTGAGTGACGGACTCGATGGGTTTCATCATCGCGTTCAGGAAGTCGGTGACGATCGTGAAATTCAGCACCAGAAAACCAATAGCGAATGGGCGCAGGAGTGGGAAAACGTCGATTGATTCGGCGCGGGCAAAGTGGCCCAGCACCCGCATGCCGATATAGAGCGTAGCGGCAATGGCGGCAATGGAAGAAGCCACCTCGCCCAGATTGCCCATACCGCTTAGCACCTCGGTAAACGCCGCCTTAACGGCTTCTTCCATGGAGGTGAATTGCTGGTAGAAACCGTAATCCACATAGGTCCCCCCACCCGGCTGGAATAATAAAATCATGTCGATAAATTGGGTTGAGATAAACACGTCGATCGGACGTGTCGATTGGGTGAACAGATCGTCTTTGGCAAGTAGGTTTACTTGACGGCAAAAAGGATGTGACTTGTAAGCG
>JAKONH010000339.1 GCA_022702045.1 Spirosomataceae bacterium | reverse complement strand
AAGTGGAAACCAACGGAGGCTACGTCGCCACCCCGCCCGTGTGGCCGAGCCCAGATCAATTCGTCGGGGAAGCCGGTCATCAGTTCCGTAATTTCCTCGCGGGCCTGCAACAGTGCGTGTGCTACTGGTTGCAACAAAGGGGACACATCCGGCAGCGGCCCCCGCATCCATACTTCAGGCATATAGTCGGTATTCGGTTTTCTGTTAACAGTGTACGGACTGCTGGTTTACGACCGCAATTTACGGTCAAGCTACAACCGTATACGCTAAACCGTACACTGTAAACCAGTTTAAATTACCGTGCCGCCATCGGCATAAAATACGGAGCCAGTGCTATACGACGAGGCTGTTGACGCCAGAAAGAGCGCCAACGGGCTGATTTCGTCGGTCGTGCCCATACGGGCGATGGGTAGTCGGCCAACAAAATGATCCAGGATTTTTTCGTTTTGCCAAAGTGCCTGTGAGAATTTGGTTTTGATCAGGCCGGGCGCGATGGCGTTGACGCGAATACCGTCGGGGCCCCATTCTTTTGCCAGTACCTTCGTCAGCATATTCAGCGAGGCTTTACTAACACTGTAGATACCCAGGCCGGGGTCGGGCGTGTCGCCAGCGATGCTGCTCATCATGATAATGCTGCCCCCGCCCCGTGCTTTCATGCTGGGATAGCACAGCTTGCTCAGCTCGAACGGGGCTTTCACATTGGCCTGCATGATTTTGTCGAAGGCCAGCCCGTCGCAGTCGAGCGAGGGGCCAAACACCGGGTTGGAAGCCGCATTGTTGACCAGAATGTCGATGCCACCGTAGGTAACGATGGTCTTGTCGACGAGCTGGGCAAGCTGATCCATGTCGCCAACGTGAGCCGCGATACCGGTCGCGTCGCCCCCCTGCGCCTGAATAGCGCTGGCCAGTTTATCAAGGGCGTCCTGCTTGCGGCTGCTGACCACGACCTTCGCGCCGAAGCGGGCAAACAGGCGGGCAATGTCTTCGCCGATGCCTTTACTGGCACCAGTGACGATGGCTACTTTACCACGCAGATCGAACAGATTTTGTTCAGTGGCAGAAACGGCTTGTGGGGTCATAGGCATACTGACCGGACAGATGCCGGTTTGCTAACCTAGATCATTTTGCCACGAATTCAAAGGATGTGCCCCGATTGCCGTATTTTCGGCGTTCTATTTGCTAAACTTCGCCTTGCTATGACTGAAACCCCCGATGACCTGCCGCCCTTCGCCCGTTCATGGCCCCATCTGTACGCGATCGTACTGGGTAGCCTGGTGGTCGAAATCGGTCTGTTTTACGTACTGATGCATTGGCTGTCATGAGTATACTCGACTGGGGGGTGTTGGGGGCCACGTTGCTGGGGCTGGTACTGTATGGGGTGTTACGAAGCCGGGCCGAACGCGCGCGCAACGGCCAAAGTCTGGACAGCTACCTGCTGGCCGGACAGTCGTTGCCGTGGTACCACGTTGGTTTATCGGTAATGGCGACGCAGGCGAGCGCTATTACGTTTCTGTCGGCACCGGGGCAGGGGTTTTCCGATGGAATGCGGTTCGTGCAGTTCTATTTCGGATTACCCCTGGCGATGGTGGTACTATCGATTACGTTTGTGCCGATTTTTCACCGGCTCAAGGTATTTACAGCCTACGAATACCTTGAAACCCGGTTCGACACCCGCGTCCGTACGCTGACAGCTGGTCTGTTCCTGCTGCAACGGGGCTTGTCCACGGGCTTGTCCATTTACGCCCCGGCGCTGGTGCTGTCGACCATTCTAAACTGGAATATTTACTGGACAAACATCATCATCGGTGGGCTGGTGCTGGTGTATACGGTAGCGGGCGGGGCAAAGGCCATTTCCTACACGCACTTGCAGCAAATGGCGGTGGTGGCGTTTGCGATGGTGCTGGCTGGTTATCTGACGGTCAGATTATTACCACCTGATGTGGGTTTTGTCGATGCATTGCACGTGGCGGGGAAGGCGGGCCGTATGAACCTGATCGACCTGCATTTCGACCCCAACAGCCGGTATAATCTCTGGTCAGGGCTGATCGGTGGGTTTTTCCTGCAATTGTCGTATTTCGGTACCGACCAGTCGCAGGTAGGGCGTTACCTGACGGGGGAATCGATCGGACAGAGCCGATTGGGCCTGTTGATGAATGGGTTACTTAAAGTACCGATGCAGTTTCTGATTCTACTAGTGGGCGTGTTGGTGTTCGTTTTCTATCAGTACAACCCATCGCCCGCCTTTTTCAATCGACAGGAGACCGACAAACTGCGGAACGGTCCCTACGCCAGTGCGTATCAGGTCGCTGATATCAAGCATCAGAACCTGACCAACGTGCGACAGCGGGCGGTGCTGGCGTTACAATCGGCGCTGAAAACGGGCGATGAAGCCGGGCAGGACGTGGCGGGCGACCAAATCCAGCAAACCGACGAGGCCCTGAAAACCGTCAAGGCCGACATCGTTGGGCTTATCAAGAAAAACAACCCCTCGGCCGATACCAACGACGTTAACTATGTCTTTCTCCGCTTCGTCCTCGATTACCTGCCCCACGGCCTGATTGGTCTCCTGATCGCCATGATCTTTCTGACCTCGATGGGTTCGGTCGCGTCGGCGTACTCATCGCTGGCATCGACTTCCGTGGTCGATGTCTACCGGCGGCTGATTCAGCCCAACGCCAGCGACGAGCATTACCTCGATGCCTCCCGCTGGTCGACTATTGGCTGGGGCGTTTTCTGCGTTATCGTTGCGCAGTTTGCCAACCAGTTTGGCAGCATGATCGAAGCCGTCAACGTGCTTGGCTCGTTGTTTTACGGGGTCGTACTTGGCGTATTCGTTGTCGCTTTCTACGTCAAATCTATTGGCGGCACGGCCACGTTCTGGGCCGCAATTATCGCCGAACTGTTCGTTATCCTGAGCTGGTACTTTGATCTGACAGCTTTCCTGTGGCTGAATGCCATCGGTTGCCTGCTCGTCGTCGGAATCGCCTGGGTGTTGCAACGGTTCGTACGGCAACCTGCTGATTCGCAGCGCTAACCGTGCCGACATAGTTCCCCGTAAGCTATAGTTCAGATTTAGCTTACCGGATCAGGTATGACTGACCGTTAATCGTCAACACGGCAGCCTGCATGATGGTGGGCGTATGAATCCTGATATGACCCTGCGCAGGTTGCTGTACATAGCCAGTTAAGGCAATTGTACTCCCTTTCGGAATCATCTGAGTAAGCTGTCCTGCCATCAGTAGGGGGATGCGGACCAACGTCTGATCCGCCAGAATCAATCCGCTTGTACACCCCTCGTTGTCCAACCGATAATCAACGACCTTGCCTTTCAGGGTTGTCTGCATCGGGGCCGCCTGTGTTATCGGCTGGGCAGGTGGTGTATCGGAAATAACTGATTTTTCTGTGTGTAGCTGCGTCAACTGGAAATGCGGCTGACTGTCTGGGCCTGTCTCTGCCAAACCGGTCACGTCTACCGGCGTTCCCGGTTTGGCCAACTGCTGAATCGACTGCCCCAGGTGGGGTGGAAAGTGAATGGCTATCGTGAATGAACTAGTAGTCAGGGTAAAGCCATCCAGTATGTCATCCTCATTGGCTATCAGTTGTTGTACGGTACCCGACACGCGGTGGTCAAGGCAATCATTTCCTGGTAGTAAGGCGAACGGATACCCGTCCAGTTGTCCGGATCTAGTTGACTGGGACTGGGCAAGCGCGATGTGCCTGGTAGCGCATTTGCCGAAAGAAGCTAGTTGGATGGCTGAGTACGAAGCGTAAATCCGGAGACAAGCGTGACGGTCAATAGAAATCCGGCCAGGTAGTGATTGTGCCTCATACGTAGATTTGGTTAGCGATGTGGGTGAATCCAGGGCTTCAATCTAATGACGATCTTAGAAAACTAGTAATTTATCTTAAGCTTGGCCGCTAGGGACAGGGCGTGACTTACGTTACTTGATCAACGTAGACTTGGATAGAAGTACGCCTAAACCTTAGCTGGTGCGAATGTATTATTGGTAATAGACTACGATAAGTATATGGACGCATTAGCAAGTAAGCACTGGTTTCTCGACACGGGTACAATTCGCATGCACCTTACGGACGCCGGCGCAGGACCGCTTGTTCTGTTGTGTCACGGCTTTCCAGAAACCGCTTACTCGTGGCGGCATCAACTGCCGGCACTGGCAAAGGCCGGTTTTCGGGCCATCGCCCCCGATTTGCGCGGCTACGGTGCTACCGACGCGCCTTACGACGTTGACCAGTATTCGATACTTAATCTAGTGGGGGATATCATCGGTCTGCTGGATGCGTTGCAAGTGGAAAAAGCAGTTATCGTCGGGCATGATTGGGGGGCAAACCTGGCTTGGCACGCGGCCCTGTTGCGACCGGATCGGTTTTATGGTGTCGTGGGATTAAGCGTGCCTATGATGGCACAACCACCGGCGTCGTTTCGACCGACAAATGCATTTCCTCAAACGGCGGATGCGCTGTATTACGCGCTTTATTTTCAGGAAGAAGGTCCGGCCGAAACGGAGTTGACCCGTGACCGGCGTTCGACGATGACGAAGATATTCGTTGGGGCATCGGGCGACGCGGCTGAACTGGGGACTGCGGAACCGTTCGGTATGGTGTCGCGAGAACACGGTATGCTCGCCCCGTTGTCCATGCCCGACAAACTCCCCAACTGGTTAACGGAGAACGACCTGCGCGTGTATGCCGAGTCGTTTCGACACAGTGGTTTCCGGGGTGCTCTAAACTGGTACCGCAACATCGACCGAAACCAGGCGTTGCTGGCATTCGCCCGTGGCCTGACGATCAACATACCTGCTCTGTACATGGTTGGCGAGCGGGACGTCGTGCTGGCAAACCCGTTCATGCGGGACGTCATCGCTACCATGACCCACCTCGTCCCCCAACTGAGGCAGATAATTGAGCTACCGGGTTGCGGTCACTGGATACAACAGGAGCGCCCCGATACGGTCAACGCAGCGATCATCGCGTTTGTCAATACATTGATTAAAAAAGAATAGCGGCTAAAAAAAGCTAAGGGTCGCAACACCAGCTGCGACCCTTAACCGAAAACGGTAAATCGTAAACTAACCTTACGCCCGCTTACCTTTTTTGCCCTTCGTTGGCATCGCAGGGACTTTAGCGGTGTACTCCGCAATAGCTTTCTCGATACCGTCTTTGAAGAATGGGAAAGACGCGTCGTTCGATGATTGGCCCATCGTCAGGGCTTTCTGCGCGACCGGCAGTGCTTCCGCGTATTTGCTCATTTTGCCCAGCACCTGCGCTTTCACAAACAGGTTGCGGTACGTTTCTTTCATCGAAACCGACTTATCGATCCAGGTCAGCGCCTGCTCCAGATTTCGCCCTTTCGACAAGTTATAGCTCGCAGCCGCCTGCAATACGGCCGCGTCTTCCGGCTTTTCCGCAACGGCTTTCTCGACGTTAGCCGCTGCATTAGCATTCACGTCAACACGCAGCGGAGCAACCGCTTTCGCGTTGGCCCACATGAAATTCATGTTGGCGGTGCTGTCGGTGACGTCGCTAAAACCAATGGTGAATGTCTGGGTGGGGTCCGCTTCTTTCGCCACCTTGATCGGTACACGCAGCGCATCTTCGTCCTGCTTGTAGGTCTGTTCGGTCACGCCCATGTTCTTACTGAAAATCAGCGTCCAGTCGTCAGCGGCTGGAATCGACAGGATAGCGTACGAGCCAGCGGGCAGCGTTTTGCCGTCGATCATCAGGTCTGTCGAGGTAGTGAAGGCCGTTGCCTGGTTGGCACCCGTCCGCCATACTTTGCCGGTGGGGATAAACGCGTCGGTGAAGGGCGTGCGGCCTTTCAGGCTGGGCCGGGAGTACTTGACGGTCAGGTCTGTCGTGCCAACGGTCTGCATGACCGTTGCGGCAGGGCTAGGGCTGGGGAGTTTAATCTGGGCAGTGGCGAGTTGAGCAGCCAGTGCGAATGTTGCACAGCTCAGTACGAGTTTACGCATGGTTAGACTTGGTTTGTAACGCGGGTTTTATCAAAAACTGGTCGAAATTGCCCCTTTTTTACCGTAAAAACCAACCTATGCACCGCCAGCATTTGCTTTCGCTGCTCCAATAGCATCTCGACAACCCAGCTACCACCGATTCCGATGAGCGGTCAATGACAAAAGCTACGCAACAATTCGTGCAGGAGTACCCTACCTGTTTCGAGCGCTCCCTGTTGATTGGGCATGTGACGGGTTCGGCTTGTATCGTTAGCCCCGACCGCCAGCAGACGGTGCTCATCCACCACGGTAAACTCAACCGCTGGTTTCAGCCCGGCGGCCATGCCGACGGCGACCCCGACGTGGCTGCCGTGGCCCTGAAAGAAGCGCAGGAAGAAACCGGCCTGACCCGGCTGACACTGGTAACAGAAGCGGGAAAACCAGCCCCCATTTTCGATGTCGATGTGCATCAAATTCCGGCGCGGGGTGGTGTACCAGCGCATCTTCATTATGACATTCGTTTTTTAATTGAAGCGGATCCAACAGAGCCGTTTGTTCATACGGATGAAGTACAGAATGTTAGCTGGTTTTTACTGGATAACGCCAAATCAATGGCTGATTCTCCGTCTTTGGGCAGAATGCTGACGAAAATCAGCTGAAACTATAAAACTAGTAGGTGGTTTTTTCTTGTTTTAATGTTGATTTAACAAGCATATATTTACTGAACAACAAAACCACCTAATCATGAACGCGACATACACCCTGCTACTGGGCCTTGCCCTGATGGCGATAAGCAACTGGAGTTGCGCGCAGGAAAAACCATCCTGGGCAAACGACCCAACGTACTCGACTGGCAACTATAAACACCCGAATAAAGCACGAGCTGCCCGGCAGGCAAGTACGAAAGAGACTGTTTCGGTAACGGCGCCAACCGTTGGCGACGCGCAACTGGCAAACTACAAACAGCAGCGGCCTAATCAGGCCCCAGCCGGTGGTATTACCGTCGATCACACGCCGTCGGCTTCATTGGCTGATCGGAACTACAAAATTCAGGTGCCTATCCGGGACAATGAATCGAACGGCAGCGTCATTAGCCGACGATCGAAGCAGAAGAAACAAGACGAACCCAACGTGGGTAACTAGACGTTAACCCGGGAACAACGAGTCG
>JAKONH010000338.1 GCA_022702045.1 Spirosomataceae bacterium | reverse complement strand
GGGGTTAGTCGGCGTGGTGGTGTTGCAAGCGGCCAGCCAGTTGTAGGCATAGCTCACCTCACTGCCACTGCCCTGCATGGCCCGCAGACTGATGACCGGGTTGTCGGTGTAGAGCTTCAGGCTGTAGGGACCCGCTGCCGTGGTGGGTGTACTCTCGTTAGCCACCCGGAAGCTGACGGTCTCTCCGGTTACACCCGCATATTGGGGATTGAAGCTGAGTTGGCGCTCGCCCACCGACAAGGTCGTACAACTCACTAACGTCACGCCGGTAATGCTGAAAGGCACTGTCGGATTACTGGTCGTTACCGTCACGCTGACCGTAGCAAAGCTGGTCTGGGCCGTAGGCGTTGTCGCATCGGTTGCCGTGACGGTGAACGTCTGCACACCCGCTGACAGGCTTGAAACCGTAGCCGAGCTGCCGTTGGCGGTGATGGTACCGGGGCCAGTGAAGCTGTAGCTGTAAGGAGCCGTGCCACCCAACACACTGGCCGACAAGGTTGTCGTACCCGAAGTCAGCAGTTGGGCGGGATTAGCCGTGGCCGTTACTGTCAGTGCCGTTACTGGCGTAGTCAGTTTCGTCAGGTCGAAACGGGTGACGACTGGATTGTGGTCTGAAGTCGTATTGCCGTAGTTCGGAATGCTAAATGGTTGCAGCACGTATGTCGAATTCGAGATAGCCGCCGGAGCCAGCTCATTCGAGATGATCATGTGGTCGATGAAGCTGGCCGACGAGTTGAAGGTCGAACATCCGTTGTTTTCCAGCGGCAGCGTCAGCGCGCTGTAATTCGACGCGTCGTCAACAAACGGCTTATACGACGAGAGTTGTCCTGACGCGATCGAGCCGTTCAGCTTGTCGTTGTAATCACCCAGGATAATCAGTTTCGCATTCGGATACGTCGCGTCCAGATTTGCTTTCAGGTCGCTGATGTCCTGCTTCCGACGGTTGTAATCTGACGAAGCACTACCCGATTTGGCATGAATGGTAACGACGTGAACCCGCTGCGTGACCCCATTGATCGTTACGTCACCGACAAATAGAAACGGTAGTCGACCCGACGACCAGTTATTAGCACTGGGGTAGCTGTATTTATCCGTCAGCAGTGGTTTCGTTTCGGCCAGCACGGGCGTTACCGTCGCCCGGTTGTAAATTACGCATACTTTCTGCGCCAGGCTGTTTGGGCCAAACACGGTTGGCGGGTTACCTGATGGTATCTGCGTACATTCATCCTGAAAATAGTACGAGAAGCGGTCTGAGCAGGTATAGCTGTAACTACCGGGAAGGGATGCTACAGTAGCCGCCAGTCGGTTGAGATCACTTACTTCCTCTACGCCAATGATATCGGCCTTTAGCTTACTCAATACCGTAACGGCATTGCTCTGCTGCAGGTCTTCGTTCGTCGGCCCCATATCGTTGTAGTTCAGATTACCGTTGGAGCAAATGATCGTGCCGGCATCTGCACCGAAAAACTCCATATTCCAGGTAGCAATGTCAAGCGTCTGATCGGTACCGAGAGGGCTATTGGTCATCCCCACCGTACAGGTCAGATCCTGCGCGGGTGTCGAGCCGGGAATATCGGCCAGAATGCGAGGCTGAAATTGCAGTCCGTTCGTACCGGCAGTCGTCGCACCCGACACAAACCGATCGGCAATACCGGTAACGCTAACCGGATTGGCAGGCTGACCGGCACCGGCCAGTGGTGAGTTGGCGCTAATACGCAACGTTGCCGACTGACCGTTGGCCGTAATTGTATAATTCGTTCCACCCGTGAATGTCGATGCTACCGGTGTAATCGACGCGTTGGCAATGCTAACGAGTTGTCCCTGGTAGTTGGGCAATTGGTCGGGTGTTATCTCGATTGGCGTCGGTACGCGTGTGCCGGCTCCTGAAATAATCGTAAAATTGGTGGTTGCTGCCGACGTGATTTCCGTGAAGCCGTTGAAGACCGTAATCGGTCCCCGCGCCTGCACCGAATCGCCGAGTTGTACCAGCGTACTCAGATCCGTACCCGTCGAACCGCTGTAGACAACGATACCGCCGGTGTTATCCTGAATATAAATCTGGCGGGAACCCAGTTGGTTCGTCACCGTTACACGACCGGCAATCGTCACCGTCTGGTCAACACTGGTTCGAGCCAGCGAAATTGGTGTGTACGGTCCTTGAGAAGCCGTGGAACTAACGATACCCGAGACAGCGACAGTTGCGGAGGTATTGTTCGAACCCGTTACTGTAATGGTACCACTCACTGAGCCAACAGCCGCTCCACTTGTAAGCCGAACGTAAACTGGCACATTGATCGTATTGGGAAGGTTACCAAATGACAACCGGTTGCTGTACGAGAATGGGGCCGAAAAACTAACTTCAAATCCAGGGGTGGCGGTTACGGTAAATGAACTAGGCGACAAGCTACTTCCTGTCACTGTAAACGTTTGCGCATTCGATGGCTGCCCTTCCGTCGTTGTAAAACCGGAGAGGGCTGTTGGTGAAGCCGCAAGCGTAGGTGGACTGTATGGACTAACTTGGCCGTTTACCGTTACCTGAGCAGAAAGCGTTGTATTTGCCGTATTAGTTATCGTACCACTGAATACCCCCGTTGGAGCATTCCCAGCTATTCGTACATAGATATCTTTAGCTATGGTACCGGCAGCGGGTATTATAGATAGCGTTGGGGTGAAATTTGTCCCGTCCATGCTTATCTCAATATCAGATGTAGCGGAAACCGAGACTGGGTCTGTACCAATGTTGTTGGCAGTCAGCTGGTAGGTTCGAAAGCTGGACGGTGACCCTTGGTTAGCAGAAAACCCAGACAGCGTGGTAGGCGTTGCGGAGAGTGTGGCAGCAGGCGTAGTCGGGCCGCTGCACGGATTAGCCGCCGACGCTGAGTTACGCGGCACTGGCGCGGAAACAACCGTAAAATCAGTGTTGTTATTGTTTGTATCCTGGCAGCCGTTGTTCTTTCTTACGGAACCCTGTGTGTTATTAAGTGCAGTGCCATTACTGACAGATGTCCCTCCCTCGGCATTGTTCGAAGCTCCGTACGAAACAAGGTCTACAATGGTAGCACTGGGTAGGGAACAGGGGGTAGCCGTGGCTCCGCAGGCTAAACCCGTAGCGGTGGTCGTCAACGCGATCTTACCACTACCAGCGGCCATATTGATGTTGGCACTTACCTGATCAGGTGTGACTGGCAACACCGCCCCGGTAGTACCGACCGTACCAAGTTGTACCAAATAGTATTTTCCAGCACCAATAGTTCCGGTAAGAGCGAGAATGTTCGATGCAGAAGCACCAAACTGGCCCGTCGAACTACCGTACTGCAACGCATAGCCATTAAGACTTACGGGTGCATTTCCCTGGTTAAACAGCTCAATGTAATCATTGGTATAGGTGGGTGAACCAGAAGTGGCACCTCCACCGCTGTAAACCTGGCTAATGACGATCTGCGCCTGCGCCTGTTGCGCGACGAGCAAAGCGAGTACCCACAGCCATAATCGGCTGAGCGAACGTATAGATTGGTTCATTAAAATAGGATTAGTTAGATTTTCAGTAAAAATAGCCGAAACCCATTTCGCTTTTGTTTCCCGAATATTAATAACCGATCATTTTTCACGTCGTTACGCCCACGCGGACGTACCATTCTTAGTAAGCGTACAGTAGATCCAAGGTTCTACCAGGCTACTCCACGATTCGATAGGTGGCTTTGGCGCGACTCCGCGAGAGAGCATTGAAATGCCACCACTCATATTCGATACGCGTAAAACCGGCTCGCAGCATGGCCGTTCGCAGGATCTGCCGGTTAGTCAGTTGCGTCTGCGTAAGCTTACCCGTCTGTAGCAATTTGGCTTCGCGCGAGGGGTAGGCCAGTTCACCAAAATAGTCGAAGGGCGTACCCATGTCGAGTGGGGTGCCGTCTTTGGCCGCTACCGTCAGGTCGACTGCGCAGCCGTAGCTGTGAATCGACCCTTCCCGCGGGTCAGCGACGTATTGGCGACGCTGCCGTTCGGGCATGTCGGGCAGCGCATTCCAGAGTTTTACCTGCGCCGTTCGGGGCCGGGCAGCATCATAGACCAGCAGGCGCAGGTCGGGGTGTTTTGCCTGCAGATAACGACTTGCAGCTGCCAGTTTCAGTGCCGCCATCGGTTGTAGATATGCCTTCGTCAGGTCGCCGTACACATCTTTGTGGACGAAGTTGTCGGTCGTCGTATATTTCAGATTGACCAGAATCGAGGGGTCGGCCTGCTGCACGTCGACAAGCCCCTGCTTCACCATCGACGCTTCGAGAGACTGTCCAAAAAGCGAACGAGCGAACGAGTGAACGAGTAAATAGAAACAGGCGATCAGCGTTCTGAACGGGATTTGTCGCATGGGTTAGTTGGATGAAGTTGATTTATGCCGGGCTATGGCGTAAACTTACAGCATTTGCTGCATGAGCATCGCGTTGTCTAGCACACTAGTCCCCCTTCCTTGGTAGAGGATACTCATTCGGTCATTCAATCATTCACTCTTTGTAACTCTTGGCACTTAACTACATCTGGGTTCTTTTCTTTCTGGTTGCGTTTCTGGTCGCGCTGGTCAAGCTGATTTTTCTGGGCGACACCGAGATCTTCCGCATCATTGTCGAAGGACTGTTCGATTCGTCGAAAGTAGCCGTTATAGACATTGCGCTACCGCTGGCGGGGGTGATGACCTTCTTTCTAGGTCTGCTCAACATCGGCGAGAAAGCCGGTGCCATCAACTTTCTGGCGCGGATTATCGGGCCGTTTTTTCACAAGCTCTTTCCCGAAGTGCCGCGCGATCATCCTGCCAACGGACAGATGATCATGAACTTTTCGGCGAACATGCTCGGGCTCGACAATGCCGCTACCCCCTTTGGCC
The DNA here is from genome assembly GCA_022702045.1 of Spirosomataceae bacterium. GTDB lineage: Bacteria > Bacteroidota > Bacteroidia > Cytophagales > Spirosomataceae > Spirosoma. The sequence continues at coordinate 4,814 of JAKONH010000338.1, read as the reverse complement.
TGCGGGCCATGCAGAGCCTGCAGGAACTGAACCCTCAGAAAGATACAGCCTCCAACGCCCAGATTATGTTTCTGGTGCTGCACACGTCGGGCCTGACCATCATTCCGCTCAGCATCATGGCGCAACGGGCCATTCTGGGGGCAAAAGACCCGTCCGACATTTTCATTCCCTGCCTGATTGCTACCTACGTAGCCACGGTTGTTAGTATGATTGCTGTCTCGATCAAACAACGAATTAACCTCATTAACGGGGTTGTGCTCGGCTGGCTGGGCGGCATTACCAGCCTGATCGGTCTGGCGCTCTGGTACCTGTCGACCAAAACAAAAGAGGAAATCGAAGTCATCTCGAAAGTGATGGGCAACCTCGTCCTGATGACAATCATTGTCGCCTTTCTGCTCGGTGCGATGCGGAAGAAAGTAAACATTTTCGACGCGTTTATCGAAGGGGCAAAAGGTGGCTTCGACACGTCGGTACGCATCATCCCATACCTGGTCGGGATGCTGGTCGCCATCAGCGCGTTCCGCAATTCGGGGGCGATGGATTATGTCATCGACGGCCTGAAATACGCGTTCAGCCTGACGGGTATAAACACCGAATTTACCGACGCGCTTCCCGTTGCGCTGATGCGCCCGCTGAGCGGTTCTGGCTCCCGCGCCCTGATGATCGACGCCATGAAACAGTTCGGCCCGGACTCATTCGTTGGTCGGTTAGCCTGTATGTTTCAGGGTGCTGCCGACACGACGTTTTACATCGTCGCGTTGTATTTTGGCTCGGTTGGCATTCGCAATTCACGCTACGCCATTCCCTTCGGTCTGTTCGCCGATCTGATGGGCGTCATTGCCGGTATTGCACTGGGCTATCTGTTCTTTCACTAAGTCTATTTTGCAACTGTAGCGCTACAGGATGGGTTAGCTTAGGAGAACCAGCATCCCATTTCTTTTCCCATGAATATCAATCAGGTGCGCGAACAGCTTCATTTGCTCATCGATGAAGTCGACGATTTATACGTACTGAACGGCTTATACCGCAATCTGCTGGCCGACAAGCGGCAGCGCGAAGCCTACGAGCGCGAACAGGCCGAGAAGGCGAGTAAGAAGAAAGAAAAGAGATAAATTAGAAGAGAGACACAACGAGAAAAGAAGAAAGATGGTGAGACGTACCACGTCTTTCTTCTTTTCTCGTTGTGTCTCCAGTCTTTTCTCCATGAAAGCTCAATTCATCAGCCCCGACACACCACTGATCGTCAGAGCAATGATAATGGCGTTGAAGACAAACGACAGCACACCATGTAACAGGGCCGTCCGGCGCTGCGTTTTCGAACTAACGGCTACGTCGGATACCTGACTCGTCATGCCGATGACGAATGAGAAGTAAGCAAAGTCAAGATAATCAGGCTCGTCATCGTTCGGAAAGTCGAGACCGGTGGGGCGCTTCTTCGGGTTTGGCTCGTCGCCATAGTACAGATGGGCGTAGCGAAGGGTGAACACGGTATGCACCAGTGTCCACGAACAGGCGACCGACAGTACGGCCAGCCACACAATCCACGACGGGCTGGTCTTGGTCATCGAATCGAGCAGCATCAGCACGACGAACAGGCTTAGCGTAGCCGCCAGCGATACGAGCAGCGAGATCAGCGTTCGGCTCGAATCCTCCATTTTCGACAGCCCGGGCAAATCACGCGGATGCGCTACCGTGATCGTCACCCACATCATCGCCAGCGTCGACAGCGAAAAGCCATCCCAGGTGCAGGCAATACGAACGGGCCAGCTAAGCGATGACGGCGTAACGAAGGCTGTGATGAACGCAACAATGAGGGCAATCGTCAGCCGACGACTGGTATTCAGGCGACTGATTCGGTTAAGCATATTCGTAAAAACGGGGCTGGTAGCGAACAAGATAACCGTATAGCTACCCGCGCCGGTCCCGATTTGTTTTGGCCGACCCCAAGATAGTCGCGAACAAGTACCTGAAATTTGACCCTATCTGGTTACACCCAGCATCCGCATTCCGCAGGGTCAGTACGGGACAGATATATTCGACACCGACAACCCCGGCAATCAGGTGCGCATCACCTTACGCAGGATCTGATTGAAGACATATATACACATGTCGTCGCACCCGTATACCAAAACAAAAGGGCGTCCTCACCGCCTTTGGCCAGCATACGCTTCAGCGTTATCCATCCACGCTAAAGTTCCCCTGTGCACTGCCCGATCAGGACAGTATTGCAGAAAGCCACCGCCACCACCAGGATCGTGCACCCATATGCGATCATTTATGGTGGCTGTTTTAGGTAACGACGCCGATTACATAGCGCATAAACCGGGCTACTCAACCGGAAAACAAGGCTGCTCAGCGACTCAGGCCACGTACTGTAGCTGGCGATGACTATCTTGGTCGATTCCCAGTCTTACCCGGTACCTGCTTTACATGATACAGCCTAAACTGTCTGCTTATGATCTGACGATGATTGTCGTCAGTTTGGTTATTGGTATTGGTATTTTCCGAACTCCAGCCATCGTCGCCCAGTCGGCGGGTCACCAGACGATCTTTTTCAGTGCCTGGCTGACGGGGGGCCTGGTCAGCCTGATTGGCGCTCTGACCTTCGCCGAAATTGGCTCCCGCCGACCAGTAGCGGGTGGATTCTACAAACTGATTTCGGAAGCCTTTCACCCCGTTTTTGCGTTCATGCTCAACTGGGTAATCGTACTGACCTACGGCGCTGGCAACGTCGGCGTCGCACTGATTGGGGCGGAGTACATCAACCCGCTGCTGCCCGCTTCGCTTCAGGGGTCAACCAGTATCCGGGCAACAGTCATCGTTACAGTGCTGCTATTTTACGGCATCAACCTGCTGGGTATCCGCTCAGGGGCCCGAACACAGAATCTGCTGAGTGGTCTGAAAGTGTTGATGATGACGCTTCTCTGCATAGGCGCGTTTGTCTCGCCACTCGGCCATAACATGGCTTCCGCTCCGGCACTCATCCCTGACTATACGGCAAGTACCGCTTTTTTCGTCAGCCTGATTGCCGTTTTCTACACGTATGGCGGTTATCAGCAGGTACTCAACTTCGGTGCCGACGTAACGAACCCACACCGCAACACGCCACGCGGGGTTATTGGTGGGATGCTGCTGATTATGGCGCTGTACCTCACGCTGAACTACGCCTACGTAAAGCAACTGGGTTTTGGCCAACTCACCCAGTCTAAACTCGTAGCCGCCGACCTTGCCCGCACCCTTACCGGCGATGTTGGCTACACCTTTTTCTCCATCGCCATTTTCGTATCCGTTCTCGGCTACCTGAATGCCAGCCTGCTATCATTGCCACGCGTTTATTACGCCATGGCCGACGATGGTATCTTACCCCCCATCTTCAAACGCGTCAACGAACGGACGCAGACGCAGGAGTTTGCACTGACGTTTCTGGTCGTGGTCATGCTGCTATCGCTGTTCTTTCTAGGCACGTTCGAGAAGATCGTCAGCTATGTTATGTCCATTGACACCGTTGCTCTCGCCAGCGCGGCTGCTACCCTGTTCGTATTTCGTCGGCGCGCCCGACCGACCGATACCTACACAGGATACCGCGTCTGGCTCTACCCAGTTCTACCGGCACTGTTCATCGGTTTCTTACTGGTCGTATCGGCAAACGTCATCATTACCGACCCCGGTCCGGCGGCAATTGGCTGGGTGCTATTCGCCAGCGGCTTCCCGTTGTACTATCTCTTGAAGCGCGTATTTTGAGGTGAATTTGCCGGTAGGTAGCCTGGACCGGTCCAGGCTACCTACCGGCCTTTTATTTCGAAACCTGTAAACCGAATCTCTAGAATGGACATTTCCTATATCCTTAACGAACTGGGCGAAGAGCGCGACCAGTATTTCAATGCCATTGCGCCCCCCATCATTCAGACCAGCAACTTTACGTTTCCGAGCGTTGCGGCCATGCGGGCCGATTTACCGTTCGAGTATGAACGGCATTTCTACACACGCGGCAATAACCCGACGGTGGCTATTCTCCGCAAGAAGCTGGCAGCGCTGGAAGGAACCGAAGATGCATTGGTGCTGGCTAGTGGCAGTGCGGCCATTTCAGCCGCTGTTCTGGCCAACGTACAGCAGGGCGATCACATCGTATGTGTACAGAAGCCCTATAGCTGGACACTCCGGCTTATGCGCGACTATCTGCCGCGTTTCGGCGTGACGACCACGTTTGTCGATGGAACCGACATCGCCAACTTCGAAGCCGCTATCCGCCCCGAAACTCGACTGATCTATCTTGAATCGCCTAATACGTTCACGTTCGAGCTACAGGATATCCGGGCTGTAGCGCAGCTGGCGCACGAGCGCGGCATTCTGACAATGATCGACAACAGCCACTGTACACCTTTGTTTCAGCGGCCGGCCGATCTGGGTGTCGATATTGTGTTGCATTCAGGATCGAAATACTACGGGGGTCATTCCGACGCGATTGCAGGCGTGATCTGCGGCACGACAGCGATGATGAAGCGCATCTTTTCGGGCGAATACATGACCCTCGGCGCCATTATCTCCCCGCAAAATGCCTGGCTGTTGCTACGCGGGTTACGTACGTTGCAGCTACGGGTTCAACGCTCCGACAACAGCGCCCGACAGGTCGTCGCGTTTCTGGAACAACACTCTGCTATTCGTCATATTTACTTTCCGCTAGCCCACAGTCACCCGCAAATCGAACTGGCCCGCCGACAGATGACAGGCTGCGGAGGGCTGATAACGATTGCCCTCGATACGGACAAGGTGGCGACGGTCGACGCCTTTGCCGATGGGCTGAACCGGTTCTTGCT
>JAKONH010000259.1 GCA_022702045.1 Spirosomataceae bacterium | reverse complement strand
ATGGTGCCGTCTGCATCGGTGCCGGTAAAGCTGTTAGGGGCAACGGCTACACCATTGGTGCCACCGGGATTGGGCTGGCCACTGATTGTCAGACTGGTGGGGACTGGTAGTTGGTCGAGGCCGAAGTTAACTCCGGTGAGGCTAGCTGTCGTGAGTGTAACCTGTGTGTTACCATCCGGGGTGCCGTCGCCGGCAGTCGCAGTACCCTCCCCTGTGAAAGCCCATCCTGACGGCAGGCTGATGGCAGGGGGCGTGCTGCCTACCGCTACTGTAGTTGTGCTGAGTCTAACGCTGTACGTACCTGCCGATATACCTGTAAAGCTGTAAACGCCCGTTGTTGGAACAGCTTGGGAGGCAACCAGATTCCCGGTTGTACCATCGACCAGATTGACGAAAAGGCCACCCGCGTTGGTGCCCGTACCATTGATCTGTCCGTCGGTTAGGCCGTTGGCATCATCATATACCGTACCTGTTATACCGACTCCTGTGAAGGGCACACTGACTGAACTTGTATTCGTACTTTCCTGCCCGGCATTGTCGATGACACGGAAGGGAATAACTGCTGTTACGGCTCCGTCTGTCGGGTCGATACGTACCGTCGTACCAGTAGCAGCGGTAACGCCACCAGCGGGAAAGATGACTGCGCCAGTTGGTGCTGATACTCCGAGGCTGAGCACGTATACGGTACTGCCAATCGTTATCGAGTTTGTGTTCGATGGGAAGGCCGTGTAACGAATACTGGCTATCGTACCATCAGGATCAGTACCGGTGAAACTCGCGGGCGGAATAGTCACCGTACTCAACCCGCCCGGATTGACCTGAGTAGTCAGCGTAGTCGAGGTTGAGGTTGGTAGCTGCTCAATACCGAAATTGACGTTGGGCACATCGTTGGTTGTCCCGGTGCCAGATACCGTTACAGAGACAATACCGTTCGGCGTTCCATCACCAGTGGTTGGCGTAGCCCCAATGCCTTCTCCGGTGGTGACCCAGTTGGTGGGAAGTGCTGCTGCCGGGGGGGGGCTGCCAACGGTACCTGCCGTAGTGCTCAGTATGACGGAATAAGCACCCTCCCAAAGCCCGGAGAATGCATAGGTACCGCTCGACGGTATACTCGTTACGGCAACCACAGCGTTTCCGCTGACTAGGTTGGCGAAAAGCGTACCACCGGCATTTGTGGCCACACCGTCTACTGTGCCGCCATTGGCATCGTCGAAGACGGTACCAGAAATTGTCGACGGTGACCGTAGGGAAGCACCCAGCAACCACCGGTCACCGCTATAATTTGCCGTGCTACTCCAGTTTTCGCCTTTGCCATCACCTCGAAGATAAACCCGAAAGGTAATACTTGATACATTCGTGTTATTAATCCTGACGCTACCACTGGCTGCACCACTGCCACTAGTAGCGGCCAAGGTAGTGGAAGAGTTGCCGATGGTGTACGACGTGCCCGATGTGATGACGGCAAATTCCGTCGAGCCAGATAATCGCGAAAGTGTTAACCCCGTGGTAGCTAATTCAAATTCAGTAGCAAATCCCTGTGCTACGCTATTAATGGTAACGTTGCCGCCTAAGCCTACAAAATGCAGAACCGGATTGTTGACCGGACGATTGAAATTAATAGTAATGTTTCCGTAATAGTATCGTCCATTTAATGCAGGTGGCGTCGAGGTAGTATAGAGGGCCTCGGAAGCTGTAAACAAGTCGAACGCGTAGTTGGCAGGAAAGTCGATACCCGTGCCAGCCGTACCATTGGGGTTTGACGTAAACATGGTAGGGCTCGGATTGCTAATTCCATTCATTGGCGAAAAAGCCGTGTTCGCCAATGCGTACTTCGTATTCTGAACCGCATTGACACCAAACATGATACCGCTACCTCGTACGCCGTTGCCCCCGCCCCCGGCAACCGCTGTGTAAGACTGGTTGGACAGCGAAACGGAAACCGAGACCGATGGCGAGTAGGGTACATACGTGTTGGTAGCCGTGTTTTGCAGAAGGGTAACTACCTGCGTGTAGCTGGTTGTTGGTCCGGATACAGCGGTGCTACTTACGCTACCAGACGCCAGTTCCAACTCATTCTGCCCAAAGGATTGAATCGACAGAAATACACCGGTCAGTAGCATAACAAGTTGACGCCCCAAACGTATCAGTAACGAATACCAGTGCATATGCTGACGTATTTCAGTTAAACGTATTGATACTGTGTTCTGTCCGTAGAGTGTATTCACGATAGTCGTTACGAAAAGTGGGTATTAGGGTAACTAGCCTATTGACTCTCGTTTTAAAATGAGAGTCAATTACATATGAAGTAACTATACTGTTAAAGAAGTCAACTAGCCGAAAAGCAAAATCTGAGCCAGATTCTGGCTTCATGCATGAGTAGCGTGGCGGGTAGGATAGGGCAGAAGACAGAAATTGATCGTCGGGCTGGCAATCGCCGGATTGAGGTTTATTTTTACGGCATGTCTTCAGTATCGATCACTTCACTCCGGGAAAGCCTGCCTGCTCTTCTGGAATCCGCTGAGTATTCAGCCATTATACTCATTGCCGACAACCATACGTACCGGCATTGCTACCCACTGGTGAAACCTCTGCTGCCGAAGCATGCGGTTATTCGAATCAAGGCGGGGGAGGAACAAAAAAATCTGACTACCTGCGAGCAAATCTGGCATGCGTTGACCCGTGCCAATATCGACCGGCATGCGCTGGTGCTCAACCTCGGTGGGGGCGTTATAGGCGATATGGGCGGATTCTGCGCGGCTACCTACAAACGGGGGATTGCGTTTGCGCAACTGCCAACTACGTTACTGTCGCAGGTTGATGCCAGTGTTGGCGGTAAGCTCGGTATTGACTTTCAGGGACTGAAAAATCACATTGGCGTTTTTCAGTTGCCCGACGCCGTGCTGATCGACCCTGCCTTTCTGGAAACATTACCCGAACGTGAACTGCGCTCAGGCTTCGCTGAAGTCATAAAACACTGTCTGATTGCCGATGCGTCGATGTGGGATACCATCCGGGTACGGGATCTTAATGAGCAAAACTGGCCGGAACTGATTAAGCACTCGGTTGCCGTGAAAGAAAGAATTGTAACGGAAGATCCACGCGAGAAAAACGTCCGCAAGACGCTTAACTTCGGTCATACGTTAGGACATGCCGTTGAAACGTACTTCCTCAATGGTCCTGATAAACGCGGGCGGCTGTTGCACGGCGAAGCGATTGCCGTTGGCATGGTAACGGAAGCGTATATCGCCTGCCAGAAAAAAATGATCGATGAGTCGTTGCTGAGTCAAATCGAAGAATACCTGTTCGCCGTATATGGACAGGTGCGGATACTACCTGCCGACATCGAGCCGATCTTGGCGCTGACGCTTCAGGACAAGAAAAATCGGGGAAATCAGGTACGCATGGCGCTCCTCGACGGACCGGGGCACTGCGCGTATGACGTGCCGGTAACAGCTGCCGATATGCGCCGGGCAATCGCATTTTATACCGGCGCCGAATAAGCGCCTGATACCGTTAACTCAACAGAAAACACGGGCTGGTTCAGCTCGTGCCGACGTATAGTAGAAATAAGCAGCCATTCGATTGTTTGCCAAACATTTACCGGGATTTTTGAATTAAGTCAGCATTGTTATTTAGTACGCGTAACCCAGAGAATGATTGATTAAAACCTTTACAGCACTCAGTATGAAAGCCTGCGTTGGATTTTTGTTTATGTTAGCCGTTGTGGCCGTGACCAGTTGTTCGCCAAGCCGCTTATTTGTCGAACACGATTACAGCTACGAGGGGCACTTTAAAAACTACGAATCGTTTAACTTCCTGGAGTGCGAGTTCGTCGATTCAACGCTGCTTTGTTCCGACATACAGGATGCCATTCGCCATCAGATGGAAGCACGTGGTTACCGCGTCAGCAACCGAAGTCCGAACCTGCTGATCTCCTACAACATCTTCCGGTCCGACTTGCGGTTTCGGGGCTATCAGCAGCCGGTTATCAAAGATTGGGTAGTACGGGAAGACGATGATGCGACATACAAACGCATCGACTACAACCTCGATGAAGGTACTCTGATGATCTCGCTCATCGACGCTGAGTCGTATCAGGTAATCTGGAAGGGCTACGCGTCGAAGATGATGCGCAATCAGAATTTTAAGAACAACTACTTCAAGGGTATTGTCCGCTCGATCTTCGATCAGTACCCGCTGATGGCGACAGTAAAATAGATTGTCCGTTTGCGGTTTTCTGTTTACAATTGAAAAGCCCGGATTCTTGAAAGAATCCGGGCTTTTCAATTGGGTAGCCTGGACCGGCCCGCGCCACGGTGGGCGCAAGGGCAACTGCTGCAAGCGGCAGCTACTCGGTCGCTTCGCACCCACCCAAACCTGGAAGGTCAAACTACATTTCACATAGTCTATTGCGTCAGCGAACGAAAAATGCCTTCCAGTGAATTTTCCTGTTGCCGAAGTCCTACCAGTGTCAGATTCTGATCGGCGGCTAGTCGGAATACCGCTGAGCGCAGGTCCGTACCAGCCGATGCGGTCAGGCGATACTGCCCATTGCCCAACGTGTCGACCGCCGATACGCCGGGTAGCCGCAGCACGTCAGAATCGGGAAGTGCCTGCTCAAACTCGGCGACAATGACAACCGGTATGTCTCCGCTACCGGTAGCCGCCCGTAACTGATTCAGCGGACTATCGGCCACAATTTGCCCCCGGTTGATGATGATGACCCGGTCGCAGAGGGCTTCGACTTCTTGCATGATATGGGTCGAGAAAAGTACGGTCTTGTCGCGTCCGGCTTCGCGAATGACCTGTCGAATTTCGGTCAGCTGATTCGGGTCAAGGCCGGTTGTCGGTTCGTCTAGAATCAGTACGGGTGGGTTGTGTAGCATAGCCTGCGCCAGCCCGACCCGTTGCCGGTACCCTTTCGACAATTGACCGATGCGTTTGTGCTGCTCGCATTCCAGCCCAACCCGGTCGATGATATCGCTGATCTGGCGGCTTAGCGCACCGCCCGACAGGCCGTGCAGCGACCCGGCGAAGCGCAGGTATTCTTTCACGTACAGATCAAGATACAGCGGGTTATGTTCAGGCAGATACCCGACGCTTCGGCGAACGTCCATCGACTGCGTACGAACGTCGAACCCGTTGATTTCGATGGTACCGGTCGTTGGAGCGAGGTAGCCCGTAGCAATCTTCATCGTTGTCGATTTACCGGCTCCGTTCGGCCCTAGAAAGCCAACGATTTCGCCGGGTTGCGCTGCGAACGAAATGGCGTCGACGGCTCGCTGCGGCTGACGCCCGGCCTGTACATACTCTTTGCTCAGGTCCAGAACCCGGATTGACATACGATGTGCTTTTAGCGTTATAACGCACAAAAAACCGGAAAGTATCTCTATTTTTAGCGGTTTAAGA
>JAKONH010000317.1 GCA_022702045.1 Spirosomataceae bacterium | reverse complement strand
TCGTAAACACGTTCATCTGGTAGCAACCAAGTAAAGAAGGTTGCTTTACTTGATTGCCATTAGTGTGCTGCTCAACAGCATTTAGTGACACCCTACGGCAGCAGGAAGACGGTCATGGTTTTGGAGCCGTGGGCACCGATGACCAGCGATTGCTCGATGTCGGCGGTTTTCGACGGGCCGGCGATAAAGGTGCCGAAGCCTGTGTTCAGGTCGACGCGTTTGTAGACTTCATGCATCGTACCGACGAGGTTCCGGACTGATACGACGGCGACGACGTTGAGGGTAATAAACGGCAATGCACGAATGCCCAGCGCCGTTTCGTCGAACCAGATAGCGGCATTTTCGGCCACGGCGACGATGCCCTCCAGTACCACCAGATTCAGGTCGTCGAGTAGCCGCAGATTTGCGGTTGGGGTGAAGTTGTTCAGGTCAAGACCCTCGATGTGGCTGAGCGTTGGTAACGTCAGGTCGTATTCCGACTCGATCTGGGTACGAACCTCGTCCAGCGAATTAGCACGAACGCCAAGCCCGCCATTGGTCCGAACTGTAGCCAGAAAGGTGTCTGCCAGATCGGTATCGGCAATGTGCGACGGGAAGCCGATGACGTCGGGGAGGGGTTGCAGGTCGGGTTTACCTTGCCGAATGGCAGAAAGAATACGGTCGCGGGACATAAGTTCGGTTTTCGGTATACAGTTTACGGTTTTCAGTGCCGTGAGGCACGGTTGCGTTCGCGGTGGTCGTACAGTGAACCGTAAACTGTAACCGAAAACCGTAAACCTATTTCTTCTCCTGCTCAGCGTACCAGTCGCGGAAGCTTTGGACCGGCGGTTTGGGCATGTCGCGGTGGACGGCCCAGGGGTTAAGGCTGCCGTTGTTAGCCAGCGAGGGAAACAGTTTCATCAGTCGGCGTCCGGCACGACCGGCAAATCGGTACAACCCCGGCCGACTGAACAAAAAGTCCATGCCGGTCATGCCTACTTTTTTGGCGGGGTCGACGGCACCTGCTTCACCCAGCACCTGCCGCCATTTATATAACTGCTGGTGAATGTCGATTTTGACGGGGCAAACGTTCGTACATGATCCGCAAAGCGTCGAGGCAAAGGGCAGATCGGCATACTGTTTCATGTCGATGTTAGGCGCCAGAATCGAACCGATCGGTCCGGCGATGGCGGTATGGTAGCTATGGCCCCCACTGCGCCGGTATACCGGGCAGGTGTTCATGCAGGCACCACAGCGAATGCATTTGAGCGAGTTGCGGAAGTCGGGACTCGCCAATTGTCGCGTCCGGCCGTTGTCGACCAGCACGAGGTGCATGGTCTGACCGGGGGCGGGCCGGCGAAAATGGCTGGAGTAGGTCGTGGTGGTCTGACCGGTAGCGGAGCGGGCCAGCAGTCGCAGAAACACGCCCAGGTGCTCGCCCTTGGGAATCACTTTCTCGATGCCCATGCAGGCGATATGTACCTTCGCCAGGTGCGCACCCAGATCGGCGTTGCCTTCGTTGGTACACACGACGAAGCCCCCCGTTTCGGCTACGGCGAAGTTGACGCCTGTGATCGCCACGTCGGCCAGCAAAAACTTCTGCCGGAGGTGAATGCGGGCGGCTTCGGTCAGGTACTGCGGATCGGTAGCCCCGGCGTCGGTGCCGAGGTGCTGATGAAACAGATCGCCGATGTGCTTCTTCTTCAAATGAATAGCTGGCAGCACGATATGACTTGGTGGCTCATTGCGTAACTGCACGATCCGTTCGCCCAGGTCCGTATCGATTACATCGATGCCGTGCTTAAGGAGGTACGGGTTGAGGTGGCACTCTTCGGTCAGCATCGACTTGCTCTTGACAACCTGCGTGGCGTTGTGCTGCCGCATGATATCGAGAACGATGCGGTTATGCTCATCTGCGTCCGAGGCCCAGTGCACCGTAATGCCATTCTGCTGCGCGTTCTTCTCCAGTTCGAGCAGGTAGTCGTCCAGCCGCGACAGGGTATGGTTTTTAATGCGCGACGCCTGTTCGCGCAGGTCTTCCCATTCGGGCAGAACGGCAGCGGCTTTGTCGCGCTTGCTACGGACAAACCAGAGGGTTTCGTTATGCCAGTCGACGTTTTCTTCGTCGCGCAGGAAGGCGGCAGCGGCTTCGGCGTGGTGGGTTGTTCGTACGGGCGTTTCCATAACGAGGTTAGTTTGAGCGGTTAAACCTAAACGGTTTTAGAAACCTTTCAGGTTTGGAAGGCGTCTGCGGACTACACGTCTGCGGTCAATATTTCGGCGATGTGCATGACCCGGACCGGGCTTTTCTGCCGGCGCAGGGTTCCTTCCAGTTGCATCAGACACGACATGTCGCCACCTGTGATGACTTCAGCACCATGTCGGACGTGGTCGGCCACGCGGTCTTTGCCCATCTTAGCCGACAGGGCTTCCTCGAATACGCAGAACGTACCGCCAAAACCGCAGCATTCGTCGGGGTGGGCGAGCGTTATCAGTTCCAGCCCGTCGACCATGTTGAGTAACCGTTCGGGTTTGGAAAACTTCGGTTTCATTAGCTCCGAGGCCGACGACAGGCCCAGGCCACGCTGTCCGTGGCAACTCGTGTGCAAGCCGACCCGGTGTGGAAACCGAACTGGTGGTAATTGCTCGACCTTCAGCACATCGGTCAGAAATTCACAGAGTTCATAGACGTTGTCGCGCAGGTGAGCGGCTTCAGCGGGGTGCTGCTCGTCGTGCAGGTGTTCTTTCAGGTGCAGCACACAACTCCCCGACGGGCCAACGACGGCGTCGCAGTCGGCGAAGTTGCGGACGAAATTACGGTCGCAGCCAGTCGCCAGTTTTTCGAAGCCGGAATTAGCCATTGGTTGCCCACAGCAGGTCTGTTCCATCGGAAAGGTGACGTCCACGTTCAGGCGTTGCAACAGTCGTAGGGTTGCAATGCCCACTTGTGGGTAGAACTGATCGATATAACAGGGAATAAATAAGCCAACCTTCATGCGTACGCGGGAAAATCACCAACGAAGATACGCAAAACGCAGCCGAAACGTACCTACACATACCCCTTCCGTCACATCGATCTGGTATGATTCGGTTGTGTAGGACGTTAAGTTTCTGATTTAGAACCTGCGAGCCAGTCCCAGGCAACAACGATCCAGTCTTCACCAATAGCCGGGTCATAGAAGCGGTGGATCGGTTCGAAACCGACACGGGCGTGCGCGCGCAGCGATCGCGTGTTGCGTTCGGAAATGTCGGTGATGAGCAGCCGATAGCGCTTGCCGTAAACGTCGCGCTGCTGCTGGTACATCCGGTCGAACAACTGCTGCCCCCGATACCCCGCCCCGACGCAAACCTGCCCCATGACGTAGTACGGATACTGATGAACCGCCTGATTCTGATACGTCAACTCACCGATGGAGTCGAATAGCGGTTTCAATTCGGGGACGTCGGTCGCAAAGCTGGGAAGCATGGTCAGGCAGTAGCCGACGACGGTGTCACCATCTTTGGCAATCACACTTGGGGCCGCCTGATTCATGCGCATCAGCACGGCCGGGTCGTGCTCGACCGTTACAAAGCCCTGATCGGCCTGTACGGCTGCCGGTACGTTCTTGCGCAGGTTGGCCTGTTGCAGCGTCAGGATTCCTTGTACGTCGGTTTCGGACTGGACGGTGGTAACGGTAACCATACTTATCGGATGGTAAGGCCAGCTATTTTAGAGAGAAAAGTCGGGTCGATAGTTGCGCCAATACCGGGCGCGTCGGGCAGCGCAATCTGATAACCGGCATAGGTGATGCCACCCTGTACCGGGTCGGCTGCATGTTCAAAACAGCCGTCGAGGTCGCAGAAGCGCACGTTCTGTCGGGCAGCCGCGAAATGGGCGTTGGCCGTCAGCGCCAGTCGCGACTCTGACATGCTGCCAATCATGCAGGCTATACCGGCGTCTTCGGCAATGGCGTTGATACGTAGCGCTTCCGCGATGCCGCCACTTTTAGATAGCTTGATGTTAAAGTAATCGACGGCTTCATCGCGCACCAGCTGGAGGGCATCAGCTGCGTCGAACAGGCTTTCGTCGGCCATAATCGGTACGGGCGACTGCTGCCGGATCTGGCGCAGGCCCGCAATGTTGCTGCGGCTGATGGGTTGTTCGCAGTACTGCACGTTCCAGCCGCCGATGGTTCGTAACACTTGCTGTGCCGTCACTACGTCCCAGCCCTGGTTGGCGTCGGTGCGAATGGGCGTTTCGTCGCCGATGGTCTGCCGGATAGCTTCGACCCGTCGAATGTCGTCGCGTAGGGTTGTCCCCAGCTTTACTTTGATGGCCTCGGCTCCCTGCTTCTGAATCCGGATGGCGTCCTCTGCCATGTGTTCCGGCGTGTTGATATAAATCGTTTCGTCGGTGACGAGCGGCCGGTTGGCACCACCGAGGAGCTGGTACAGCGGCATGTTGGCGGCTTTGGCGGCCAGGTCGTAGAGGGCCATGTCGAAGGCCGAGCGCGTCGTGGGGTGGCCAGGCAGGTAGCGCATGAGTGTCGTCAGGCAGCCTTCGATGTCAAGCGGGTTGCGCTGCAGCAACAGCCGGGCCATATCCTGCGCTGCCGCCAGCCCCGACGCCTGCGTTTCACCCACGATCATCCAGAATGGCGAGCCTTCCCCCCAACCCGTCAGCCCTTCGTCGGTGCTAATTTCGACCAGCAGGTTGCGGGCGTGTTCGATCGTGCCCAGCGAAATGGCGATAGGTGCTTTGAGCGGAATGTCGAAGGGGTAAATGCGTATCTGCGTAATTTTCATGGTAGTGTTTTAAACACAGAGAGACGGAGGGGGCACGGAGAAAACAAAGAAATGTTTTTTAACACAGCGGCACAGAGAGCATAGATTGCTTTTCATTTACTCCGTGTTCTCTGTGCCGCTGTGTTAAAACCCCAACTTACTTCGGGAATTGACTCTTGTCTAAACCGGGAATGATGCGTAGGGCGTTTTTGTAATACACTTTCTTCAGTACTTCGTCAGGCAGCGCCATACCGTACATGCGCCAAAACGCGTGGTATTTTTTGTGGTAAGGGAAATACTCGTCGTCGGTTTCGAGCACGCGGAAATAGGTCGCGTATTCACTCGGTACCCAACTGTCTTTGCCGAACAAAATCCGGTCCTGCCACTTCTCGAAAAATGCCCGACTGGCCCGTGGCTGACGACCCAGTTCGGCGATGACAGCCCCGATCTCCACGTTCATATTCGGAAACACCCGCATCAGACTGTCGAGCTTTCTCAGATCGTTGGGATACCAGCCCATGTGCGCGTTGATAAACGTCGTTTTGGGGTGCTTGCGAAACACGTTGTGCTGCTCTACCAGCAGTTGCGCCCAGGGAGCCGGATCGTTAACGGATCGTTTGCGACCGCCGTGCAGCTTTAGTTCGAGCCAGCGTTCGTTATAGCGGTCCATCGGGTCCCAGAACGACTTCGGATCGGCGGTGTGAATCAGCACGGGGACGCCCAGTTCACCACATTTGGCCCAGATCGGGTCGAGTCGCGGATCGTCGACCTGTACGCGTTTGCCGCTTTTGTCCTTGACGTTCAGCCCCAGCGATTTGTAGATTTTCAATCCTTTGGCCCCCGCCTTTATATCGGCTTCGAGAATCTTGACGGCCTGTTCGGTCCAGCCCGACTGTCCGATATCATCGAAGTTGATGTTGGAAAATAACACCAGCCGTTTCGGGTCCGTTTTCTGAATGTTGGCTTCGGCCGCGTTAAAGAACTTGGTGTTTGAGGCCACGTCGCCCCAGCCGCGCCCGCTCAGGTTGACCATAATCTGCATGTTCAGACTATCCATCTGTTTCAGCAGGGGGCGCAGGTTGGCCTCGTCCATCTGAAACTGATGATTGTGAACGTCGATAAACGGGTATTTCGACCGGGTCAGTTTATGTTCTGGGACTTTAAGCGTCGAAACGGGGTCGTATTCTTCGAAACCCAGTGGCATCTCAGCGGGTTTCTGCGCCCAGACAAGCGTGGTTGAGATAAGTAAGGCAGCTGCGAACGATAGTGGTTTTTTCATCCTGTCAATCCAGTTAATCCTGTCTAAAAATAAGGGCGACGCAGTGGGCAGCAATGCCTTCGCTGCGGCCGACGAAGCCGATGTGTTCGGAAGTCGTGGCTTTGATCGAGATATCCTCTTCGGGAATCGCCATCACGCCGGCCAGGCACGTTTTCATCGCCGGAATGTGCGGGTTCAGTTTAGGCTCCTGCAAAACGACCGTTACGTCGACGTTGGAAATTTCGTAGCCGGCTTCACGAACCATGCGCAATACTTCGGCCAGCAGCAGCTTGCTGTCGACACCTTTCCAGCGCGGGTCCTTGTCGGAAAAATGGTAGCCGATGTTGCGCATGTTGGCGGCTCCCAGCAGCGCGTCGCAGAGGACGTGGCAAACGACGTCGGCGTCGGAATGGCCTACCGGCCCGAAGTCGCAGGGGATCTGGATGCCACCCAGCCAGAACGGACGGCCAGCTTCGAGCCGATGCACGTCGTATCCCTGACCTACTCGTATTTTCATTCGATTGACTGTTTACTAAAGATACTGTCTGTGCGAGTCGCCGGTCCGTAACAGGCCGTGCTGCTCAAGGTCTTTGCAATCTACAGCTTCTTCGGCTACTTCACTGAGCCTGCCTGTGATTTGGGCCGTTGACCCGTTCGCGTCGCTCTGCTTACAGGCCTTATTTCCGGCTCCAAGTACATTCACCGACCGTCTGTTTGAAACAGGTTGACTTTGCCTGTCAATAAAGGATAATATGCGTGTCCTCATTGGCTAACCCGTTTCATTATGACTTTATTTATACGGCTATTCCGCTGGGTAGCTGCGTTGTTATTCCTCTATAGTGGTGTGGCGAAGGCGCAGGTTCCCGTGCGAGTTACCGGCGTCTCGCCAACCTCCCTTTGCGCAGGGCAAACAATCGTTGTCTTGTACAATGCGCCTTCCAACGCGCAGTTTTTAGTGTATCTCGACGGCCCCAATGCGCCCAGCTCACCATTTACAGCAGTTGTGAACTCGAATACAAGTGCGGCTACGTCAGTGACTATTCCTGCCAGTCAAGGTAGTGGAACATACACTGTTCGGCTAACCGGGGCGGCAGGAACGGCTAGCAGCAATGGATTTGCAGTAGTGGCCAAACCAGCCGCGCCGACAACCTCGAACATAGCCTACTGCCTGAGCACGCCCGCGCAATCACTGACGGCTACGGGACAGAGTCTGAAGTGGTACACGGGGGCCAGTGGTGGTACGGCCTTTACGTCGATAACCCCCTCGACTAGTACCGTGGGGCAGACAACCTATTACGTTAGCCAGACCAACAGCAATGGCTGTGAGAGCGACCGGGCTCCGTTGACCGTAACGGTTAATGCCCTGCCAAACGCGCCCACAACGACCAATATCAGCTATTGTCAAAATGTGACCGCTACTCCACTGACGGCTACGGGGCAGAACCTGCGCTGGTACACCGCTGCCAGTGGCGGTACGTCTTCCACCACGGTTACACCGTTGACAACTACGGCCGGTTCGACGACTTATTACGTTACGCAGACTAACAACAATAGCTGTGAAAGTGCGCGCACACCGCTGACGGTGACGATCAACGCGGCCCCGCCGGCCCCGGCTGTTGCCAATACGTCGGTTGCCTACTGTCAGAATACGACAGCGCAGCCGCTACAGGCGACGGCTACGAGTGGTAATACGCTCAACTGGTACAACAGTCAGGGAGCCGCATTAGGTAGTACGGCCCCAACGCCATCGACGACGAATCCGGGTACGACCTTCTACCAAGTCAGTCAGCGCAGCGCTAGTGGCTGCGAAAGTGCCCGCGTTCCGATTACGGTGACCATCAATGCCCTGCCGCCCGCGCCCGCCACCAGTCCGGCTAGTGCCTGTCAGGGGGGCGCAACGGTGTCATTGGTCAACAGCGTTACGGCTACGGGTACGCTGAAGTGGTACACCTCGCCCACGTCGGCCAGTTTAGCCGCGGCCCCGCAGGTGGCGACCAGTACAACGGGTTCGCAGGTATTTTACGTCAGTCAGACCAACGCCAACGGATGCGAAAGTAGCCGGGCGGCCCTCACCTATACGGTATACGCGCTGCCGAATCCGCCTTCGGTTGTCAGTCCGGTGACCTACTGCCAGAACGCTACCGCGCAGCCTTTGCAGGCCACCCCTTCACCGGGGGGCACGCTGAACTTCTATATGGTTTCGTCGGGCGGAACAAGCACCACATCCCTGACGCCACAAACGCAGTCTAGTAACATCTATTACGTGAGCCAGACGGTCAACGGCTGCGAGAGTAATACCCGGGCTCCGATTACGGTGACCATCAATGCGCTGCCGCCCCGGCCCGCCGTGACCACGCCCGTGACGTATTGCCAGTTTGCGACGGCGTCACCCCTAAGTGCAACAGCTGCGACCAACAATACACTGGTCTGGTACGCGCTCAACGGGCAACAAGTAGGCGGTGCACCGACGCCCCCCACGACGGTAACAGGCATAACATCGTATTCGGTTAGTCAGCGCGATCCGGTGAGTTGTGTCAGTCTGCCGGCGATCATCACGGTAACGATCAACCCCAAACCGACGGCTCCCGTTACAGCTCCATTGAGTGCCTGTCTGAACACGCCGGCCCCTTCGCTGCCGAACAGCGTAACGGCAACCGGCGCATTACGGTGGTATATGGCTTCAGCCGGTGGGGTAGGGGCAACCGTCGCACCCGCCCTGTCGACTACAATTGCGGGCGGTACCACTTACTACGTGAGTCAGATTAGCGCCGACGGCTGTGAGAGCGACCGGACTGCCATTACCTACACGGTCAACCCATTGCCCAACCCACCCATTCCTACGCCCCGTACAGTATTCTATTGTCAGGGGGCAGCATCGACACCGTTGATGGCCTCGGGGCAAAACCTGAAATGGTACCTGACCAATACCACCAGCGTATCGGCTACGTCGATAACACCGCCGACCACCGTAGCCAACACCACGAAATACTACGTCAGCCAAACGAATGCGAATGGTTGCGAAAGTGCCCGCGACTCGGTAACAGTCATTACTGGTTCGCGGCCGGTGGCTCCCACGGTTGTCTCGCCGGTGACGTACTGTCAGAATGCTGTAGCCACCTCGCTGACGGCTACGGCCATCCCCAACAATACGCTGAAATGGTACGGTACGGATCCGGGCAGCACGACCTTGACGACGCAGGCAACCATTCCCGCTACCACTACGCCCGGCACGTTTACCTATTACGTGAGCCAGACAGACGGTAATGGCTGCGAAAGCGACAAGGCCAGTGTTAGTGTCCGAATTAATCCGTTGCCAACGACACCCGTTACTACGTCGATTACGGTTTGTCAGAATGCGCCGACGATCAGTCTACCGTCGGTAGTAACGGCGACCGGTACGCTAAAATGGTACGCAACTTTAACCGGTGGCGTGGGTAGCACAACAACTCCTGTTCTGTCGACCACAGTCGCGGCTACCTACACCTATTATGTAAGCCAGACAGATGGAAACGGCTGCGAAAGTAACCGGGCTACGCTGACGGCAACCGTAAAATCCTTGCCTGCGTCTCCAGCGGTGGTGAGGAATGTCGTAGCCATTTGCCAGAGTAGTCCCCCGGTGCCGCTGACCGCTGTCGCCAGTGCTGGTGGTACGCTGAGGTGGTATGACGAGAACAACAATTCGTATGCGTCTGTCTCGCCCCCAACCGACATCGTAAGGTCATACGTATACCGCGTTACTCAGGTTGTCGACGGTTGCGAGAGTGCTAATCCGACCAGTGTAACAGCGGTGATTATTGCTAAACCAGTTGCCCCAACCGTCGGTACCCCTCCTGTGTATTGTCAGTTTGCAACACCAGCGTCTCTATCGGCTACGGGTCAGAACCTGCGCTGGTATGCCGATCCAACCAGTACGCAGGTCATTCCAACGCCGACTCCCTCGACTAGTATGTCAGGTACCACCACGTACTACGTCACGCAAACTGATTTGAACGGTTGTCAGAGCGACCGGACCAGCATTGCCGTTCAGGTGAAAGCGAAACCAGTCCCACCCACGACGACTCCGGTTGCGTTCTGTGCCAACGCGGTATCGTCGCTGACGGTAGTCGCCAGCACAGGTACGCTCAACTGGTACGGTATAAACCAGACTGGCGGCACGGCTTCGCCGACGGCCCCGACTCCCTTGACTACTGTAATCGGTGCGCCGATCAATTACTATGTCAGTCAGACTGTTGATGGCTGCGAAAGCGACCGGGCGGCCATTGCGGTGACGATCAAAGCACTGCCAGTAGCTCCGACGGTCAGTGCCGCGCCCGTGGTATATTGCCAGGGCGTAACGGCCCAGCCACTGTCGGCAACCCCTGCCACCAACGGTACACTCAACTGGTAT
>JAKONH010000315.1 GCA_022702045.1 Spirosomataceae bacterium | reverse complement strand
GCCTTCCGCTATGTGATTCCGGCTGGCACGTTTACTGATGCCCAGACGTCCAACAGCCTCAGTCTGTCGGTGGCCGGGTTGCCGCAGGGAGTGATCTTCACCGCCCCGGCTACTCTGAGCGGTACTCCTTCCCTAAGGGGCGTATCCCGCGTGACGGTGACGGCCACCGACCCGGGTGGGTTAAGCGCCACCACCAGTTTCAGTATCACACTGCAACCGGCACCGGTGGTCGTTACGCCCTTGGTCCTGACGCTAACGGCTAGCCCGACGGCGCTGCTGACGACGGGTACCGTCAGCTTATCGGCCACCGTATCGGGGGGGACTCCATCGTACCGATACACCTTTAGCGGACCGGGTACCATCGTGCCGAGCAACAACACGGCTCAGGTGAGCAACCTGCCCGCCGGTGTGCAAACCTTTACCGTAGTGGTTAGCGATGCGGCCACGCCGACGAGCCAGAATATCACGAAAACGGTCAGCGTGACGGTGAGCGCGCCGGCAACAAACACCGCCCTGCGGGTGCTACACCTGGATGCGGACAACAGCCCGACCAACAATGGTATCAAGCCGAATCTGCAACTGGAGAACACAGGTACCGCTCCCATTGCCTACGGTCAGCTGACGCTGCGCTACTGGCTGACGGTGGAACAGTTTTCTCCCCTGACCAACCTCTCGGTGTACTACGCTCAACTGGGCACCGCTAAGGTAAAAATGAAATACGTGGCACTGGACAAGCCCCGGCAAGGGGCCTACGGTTACGTTGAGTACAGCTTCGACGGGTCGGCGGGTACTCTGGCTGCCGGTGCCAACTCGGGCCTTATTCAGACCGGTATCGCCAAGCAGGACTATACCCCCTTCAACGAAGCCGATGACTACTCTTACGCCAATACCCGGAGTCTGACGGTCAATAACCGCATTACGGCGTATCTCAATGGCCAACTGGCGTGGGGTATCGAACCGGCAGAAATTGCCAGTCAACGGATGGTGAAGGCCTATACGGAAAACAAAAACGGCTCCTCGACCAATACCATCAGTACGTTCCTGCAGGTGCGCAACGAGGGGAATGTCGCCGTTAACTACAGCGACCTGAAGGTGCGCTATTACTTCACGAGCGAAGGCAGCCAGCCGCTCAACGTCTACCTGGATTATGCGGTGCTGGGTAACCAAAAGATTAAGGGTCAGTTCGTGCGCCCCAATCCACCGCTGGCCAACGCGGATGCCTACCTCGAACTCAGCTTCGATGCATCGCTGGGAACGTTCAATCCGGGTAGCAGCACGGGTAATATTCAGTACCGTATTGCCAAGCAGGACTGGAGCAACTTTACCCAGAGCAACGACTACTCCTACCAGAACGGCACGCAATCCATGACTGAGAACAGTCGGGTAGTCGTGTACCTGGCCGGTCAGCGGGTATACGGTATCGAACCCGGCGCGGGGGCTCGCCCGGGAATCGCCGAGACCGACCCGCCATTACGGGTGACGGTATTGGGTAACCCGGTCACCGGTGCCGAGGTCAGCTTTGACGTAACCGGAGTTGAAGGTCAGTCCTTGCAGATGCAACTCATCGTCGAATCGGGGCAGCTGGTTAGCGACCGGTCGGTAGAGCGGGCTGAAGCCCTGGAACGTCAAACGCTGCCCATCCGTAAATCGAAGAGCGGTGTCCTGCTCTTACGGGTTAGCACGCCCAGTCAGAGCCAAACGGTGAAGGTGCTTAGTACAAACTAACTGCTTCTTGCCTGTGGCGTGTTACTCCGCGGATCGGCAATCCTCAACTGAGGGTTGCCGATCCGCGGGTAGCGCGACGAACCCGTTACGGGTTGCATGACAAAGCCGCCAACCTGACTCAACTCCGCCCCATGCTTCTTACGCACGAACGGCCCCTTGCCGACCTCATCTGTACTTCTCCGCCTTACTATGCATTACAGGCTCTCGAAACGACAGGTGGTACGAGCATGCAATGTCGGATACGGTTCGAAAATGGCTATTTCACGGATGCTTCCCCCTTCGACCCCGCCGAAGTCGGCCGTCACCTGGCTATTCTGGGGTCCTGTCTGGTCGCTCAACACAACCCTGTACGTACCAAACACTACTACCTGGCTTTTGACGCCTTGCTGGAGCGGGTGACGGAAAACGATTCACTGCTTTTCGGTCTCCCCGCCGATACGCTATGCATTGGCCAGGCTGAACTTGATCTGGTTGGCCCTAAAAGCAGCCGGATCCGTGCCAGGCTATCGACTCCCCAGGGGCAGTTGCTCTACACCTTAACGGTAGCCTATAAAGTGCTACGGGCTGATTTGTTCGAAAAGATCTTCCGAAATCAGTACCAGGAAGTGGCCCCGACCTATTTGGCCAATCCATACGCCCAGCCGCTTACACGGCAACAGTACCAGATTACACCCGACGGCGTTACGGCCCGGATGGGGCCTATTCGTCCAGAGCAATGCGTAGGGCACTTCTATCAATACCCAGCCTTACCAGTGGCTATATTAAGCGGGGCCCTTGCCGACCTGGCCGGCTTTCACCTAAAGCACCTGTGTGGTAATCGAGAAATTCGCTACGCCAATCGTAGTACGGATGTGAAAGCGTCCCGACTGGCTTTCGCGGGTGAAGAGATAGTTCTCTCATCGATCTTGCTGCGGCATACCGACCAAACCTACGTATTCAAGATGTCGGCGATCAACGGCGATGGCCTGCCTGTAGGTTATCTGGAAAGTAGCTTAGACATAGTTGGCTAGACGCCGTCCAATCAGCTAGGTCAACGCCTGTTTGCGCCATTAGCGGGTGTACTCAAGTGGCAAGCTCCAGCACCCATGGTAGCGGGGTAGGCCAACTGGCCGTGGTGACCTCTACCAACTAGCAGGCTACTCAATATATGAACTTTACTCATCGTATCATCCAACGCCCAGTTTGAAGGGCGCCTGGGCCGTAACACCCCTCCATCTCATTGACGAGCATTCTATAAGAATGAGCCAGTTATACGGATCATTGATATGGTCCTACCACGTCTTTTCTTTAGTCAACCGCCAGAGGCCTTAGTGCTCATTCAGTGCCGATCAAGATTGAGCGTGCTGACTCGTTTTGGGAACGGCCTTTTGGGGTAACGTCTTTTTGGATTCACTGCTGATCATAAACACGATAGTATAAACGAATACGATAAGGCCAGTAAAAAGAATAAAGCTGGCGTAACCCAGCAAATAAGCGCTCATCGACCGGAGCGCGATGCTCAACGGTTTTAGTTTACCCTTATAAAGGCACATAGGCAAAAACGACATAGCCTAGCTGGATCAGCAAACTGGCCCCCATAATACCCGAAATGACGTCGGTAGAGTCCCCCAGCGCCCAAAAGGCAAGTACCATTACTAAGGAGAACAGCAGATTGAAATTGGCGATAAATGTATGAGCAACTAACTGTTCGGGGTAGTTATAGCCGATGCGCCGAAACAGCAGCCAGCACCAGAGGGCAACAAAGGGCACCATGGCCAAGTCGCTAAACTGTTGGTTCTCATCGGGGAACTGAAAATAACTAGTCAGTATTTCTTTTTGCTTTGTATGAGCCGGTGAATCATCCTTGAGTGCTGGGTTGGCATACATACCCTGACTTGTTTTCATAAAGTCGACATGCAGACCTTGTGATACAAACACATAAATAGCGGCCAACATAAGCAGCAGGGCCAACGGTCGATAATGATTGACTCGTCTGCCCGCTAGAAACTCGCGGATCGAGTGGCCCGGCCGAATCAACAGTTCACGCAGGGTGAAGAGGATGCCGCGGTCTACTCCCCAAAGGCTTTCGGCGACTTCGCGCCAAAGATAGCGCCAGTCAACCCGGTGTGTTAGGGCTTGTTGGCCGCATTGGTTACAAAACTGACCGGAATAGGTATGGTCACAATTCTGGCACACCACCTGCTGATTGGTCGGGGGTATGTGCTGGTCAACGTTAAGGGTAGAGGTTGTCATTGAGGTTGGCGGATATGCTCAAAAATACACATGATTTTCTGACGAACCGGCTGATTCTTTGTAAAATTCTGGGTACCCTGACAGCCTAAAAAAGCCCAGACAAAGGCTACGCTTCTTCTTCGTCTCACTTGTGAGCCTTTGTTAAAACGGATAGGTATGCGCATAATGGCTATTTCGTAACTTGGCCAAGTTTAACCTACTAAAGCGCTTCGTTAACCAACAGCAACTCTCAGATCCACCCCGACAATTGATTTATGCCTTCACTACTATGGGATCATGCAAGCATAAAAGGAATAGTACTAGTGGCACTATTCCTTTTCATAGCAATCTCCGTTCGGGCCCAAGTTAATTACGCTACTCGAGATACCACGTACCGAAACGCAGTAGAAGATGCCTTGCTGGCCCTGAAGAAAGGGGACTGTAAACGCTGCTCAGCGCAGTATGAACGGGCCTTTCTAGTTTCCCAGAAGAGCGCCCTGAGTACGCTGCGAGCGGCTACATGTGCTTACCAGTGCGGGCAAATTGAGCAGGCTAGGGCGTATGTTAAGCGAGCAGTTTCGCTCGATTGGGGGGCTTGTGAGGACATCTGGGGCAAACCAGCCGACTATCCGGAAATAGCTTCGCTGCGTAGTAGCCCACTGGCTGCTGACCTGATACGCCATGTGGATGAACGCAAGATTGCCCAAGGACGCAATCCGGATCTGGAACGTCAGTTGCAGCGTATTTTTGAGGCGGATCAAGCCATTCGTTTACGCATTGATACGGTTGGTCGGCAATACGGTTTTAACTCGTCTGAAGCCAAAGCTATCTGGGCTGAAATGCGCCAGATTGATTCGTTAACGTTACCCCAAATCGAGGCCATCATTCAGCAGCATGGTTATCCAGGTAAACGCTTGGTTGGCGAAGAGCAGTCCATCACGGCTTGGCTGGTCATCCAGCATTCCAACTTAGCCACGCAGGAGAGGTATTTTCCGCTGATGCAGCAGGCCGCTGAGCGGGGTGATGTACCGAAAAGTAACCTAGCCTTGCTGGATGACCGGATTCGCGTGTTCAGGGGCCAAAACAGCGTTA
This sequence comes from Spirosomataceae bacterium, assembly GCA_022702045.1. Lineage (GTDB taxonomy): Bacteria > Bacteroidota > Bacteroidia > Cytophagales > Spirosomataceae > Spirosoma. Next base: position 629 of record JAKONH010000315.1, on the reverse strand, counting down.
TGGCTCCCAGGTGCGTAATGGCCCTGATGGTAATCCAGCTGGATTTCATCCCATTGACGATGAGTTGAACGTCAACGAGCGCCGGGCTTCAATGGGTTTGGAACCGTTAGAGGAGTATGCTAAACGTTTTGGTTTTATCTATAGGCTACCTACACATTGGCTAGTGCTACTTGCCCCTTACTATTTAGCTATAGCAGCCTTTGGTGAGATAAGGTAACTCAAAGTTATAGACTAGTAGCAAACCGTTAGCTTACCAACTGCCCGCCTGGTCGAACCCTCACTACCGTAGCGGGTTAGAAGAAGATGTGACTGGTGCAGTCGCCGTCGCCAGGCACACGGTCCGCTACAAAATTCATAACCAGCTATGGCCACACCTGACAGCCCAGCCGCCAGTGACGAATCAATGGCTTCCCTTGAGGAACGATTCCGGGCCTTTATTGACGCGACTTCCGATGTGGTCTATCAGATGAGCGCCGACTGGCGGGTGATGCACCGGCTAGTTGGCAAATCCTTTCTGCCCGATACGGCCACGGCCAACAGCTCCTGGCTGGCGCAATACATTCCCCCCACCGATCAGCAACAGGTCCAGGCGGTTATTGAGGAGGTCATCCGACATAAGAAACCCTTTG
>JAKONH010000286.1 GCA_022702045.1 Spirosomataceae bacterium | reverse complement strand
GAAATTCGAGGGCGGCCAGGCTGGCGGCCAAATTGATCGTTGTCGTAGTTTTACCGACGCCCCCCTTCTGGTTGGCGATAGCAATGACTTTACCCATGGGTCTGTGCGTTGCAGTTCCAAAGATGCCAGATAGTTTCCACGAATCCAAGGAACGTTCCACGGATGTTTCACAGAATTTTCATTGGTCGAGCCAGAACGGGTACCGCTTTGGCCAGTACATATTTTCTATAGTCTGCGCTAAAGCCAAAAGAATCGGTTAATGCACCAATAAAAAAGGCGCCGGAACACTGCCCCGGCGCATGTAAAGAAATTGTTTACTAGTCTTTGTCAGACCGTTACACCATTGCATCGTCCTGTACACCGGCGGGCGTAATCGTGATCACGACTGACTTCGACGTTGGTGTATTACTCCGTTCCGCGACCTGATCGATCGGAATCAACACATTTGTTTCAGGATAATACGTGGCCACACAACCACGGGGAATATTGTACGGCACAACCAGAAACTTATGGGCTGTGCGCGTTTTACCGTGGTATGTGCTATGTAGATCGACCAGTTGCTGATCGTACAGGCCCAGATTGGCAATATCGTCTTTGTGCATAAATACAACCCGCCGTTCACCATAAACACCCCGGTACCGGTCGTCGTATCCGTAGATCGTCGTGTTGAACTGATCGTGCGCCCGGATCGACATCATCATTAGTTCGCCCGGCTGTAGGGTGTGCGTATCGGGTACGTTGACGGTAAAATGAGCCTTACCATCGCTGGTTTTGAATTCTCGCACACGAGGTCCGTTGGGAATATAGAAGCCGCCCGGCACCCGAACCCGCTCGTTATAATGGTCGAAACCCGGTACGACCTGCTCAATCCCGTCGCGAATACGATCATAGTTAGCCACGAACGCGTCCCAGAACTCAGCCGTCGTTACGTTCTCCGGCAGCGGTGGCAGATTACGGCGGGCATGCGAACTGGTGTTGCCCAGCGTTGCTTTCGCCATCTCCGCAATGATAGCGACTTCACTTTTCAGGTCTTTCGACACGGCATCAACCACGCCGTGCGATTGCGCGACCACTCCCGTCGTACTTTCGCAGCTGATAAACTGCGCCCCCGTTGCCTGGTAATCGTGATCGGTACGACCTAAACATGGCAGAATAATCGCCGTTTCACCGTGAATCAGGTGCGAGCGGTTCATCTTTGTCGACACATGCACCGTCAGTTTCAGCTTGCGCATTGCTTCGGCGGCAAAGTCGGTATCCGACACGGCTAGAACGAAGTTGCCACCCAGTCCGAAGAACGTTTTGACCGTTCCCTCGTGCATTGCTTTAACTGATTTTACGACGTCGAGACCGTGCGGACGGGGTGGTTCAAATTTGTACACCTTTTTCAGCGAATCGAGAAATTCTGGCTTTGGTTTTTCCCAAACACCTACCGTCCGGTCGCCCTGCACATTGGAATGTCCGCGAATCGGACTTGCCCCGCCCCCCTCGATACCGATGCTCCCTTTCAGCAGCAGCAGGTTGACCAGTTCGTTGAGCGTATCGACCGAATCGCGGTGCTGCGTTAGGCCCATCGCCCAGCAAATGATGACTTTGCGGGTGTTTCGGATCATCGCGACAGCTTCTCGAATCTGATCGAGTGGAACACCACACTGGGCCACCATTTCATGGAGACTGAACTGCGACAGACTCGTTTTGAAAGCCTCGAATCCTGACGTATACTGCTCGATAAATTCACGATCGAGTACCTGTCCCGGCGTTTTCTCTTCCTCCTCAAGCAGCAGCATGCACATGGCTTTTAACAGAGCCATGTCGGAGTTGATCCGCACCTGCAGATACAGATCGGTTAATTTTTCGCCACCAATCAGCATGTCGCGGGGACTTTGCGGATTCTTGAACTTGATCAGACCGATTTCGTGAAGCGGATTAACCGAGATGATTTTGCATCCGTTCTGCTTCGCTTCTTCCAGCGCCGTCAGCATACGAGGGGCGTTAGTGCCAGGATTTTGCCCCATGATTATGATAACGTCGGCTTTGGCATAGTCTTCGTACGTAACGGATGCCTTACCAAGTCCTAACGTGTCGGCCAAAGCCACGCTTGTCGATTCGTGGCACATGTTCGAACAGTCAGGCATGTTGTTGGTACCAAACATTCGAACGAATAGTTGATACAAAAACGCCGATTCGTTACTGGCCCGGCCTGACGTGTAGAACACGGCTTCGTCGGGCGTGTCGAGTTCGTTAAGATGGTTGGCAATAGTTGTAAACGCTTCATCCCAACTAACGGGCAGGTAATGTTTTTCACCCGGCCGGATCATCATCGGCTGCGTGATGCGCCCCTGCTGCCCCAGCCAGAAGTCCGTTTTCTGTAACAGTTCATCAATCGCATACCGCTGAAACAGGACGGGCGAAGCTGTGTGCTTCGTCATGATTTCGTCGGCTACGGCTTTAGCTCCACTTTCGCAATATTCCGCAATTGGCGATCGATGATGGTCGGGGTCGGGCCAGGCGCAGGACGGGCAATCGAATCCGTCTTTCTGGTTGAGCTTGACCAGCGATGTCCAGCCACGACTAACACCCGTTCCATCGAGTGTGTGCTTGAACGACTGCACAATGGCTGTCAGGCCAGCCGCGTCGTCAAACGGTTCTTTAACGACAAGTTTACCGGTGAGTTCTTCCGGAGGGGTATTCGTATTCATGCGTACACGACAGGTTTTCATGAAGCCACCAGCCCAATGCTTCCCGAATGCTGGCGCGCTTCCTCACTATGAGTAAAATAACAGCAGGGTACGCCAGCGGCTTCAATCTGTCGAATAAGCGACTCAGTCGCCACCCGATTGTCAGGCTCGATCCGGCGTATATAGACACAACTAATCTGGTGACAAAAGTGCTGTACCACCGACGAATAAATTGTTGGGTCCTGCTGGGAATCGTCGCCGAGCAAAATGAACCGCATGTTCGGGTACGTTTCCAGGATACGCTTGATCCGATCGAACTTCGTGTGGTGCTTGGTTTTTCCCGTTTGCAACAGTTGAAAAAACTGCTTGAGCTTACTGAGGAGATACACACCGTCAGGCAGGCCATTTTGCTCCGAAAACTCTAAAATGTAATCGTATAAATTCCACTCGCTGCTCGACACGTAGAAAAACGGGTTGGTAGCGGGGCCACTATCCGCTTCAGACAGCAGGCGGTAATGCGCAACCACCCCATCGAACGGGGATCGACTGTGTGCATTCTCTGTCAACAACACCAGCAGTCGTTTGGCGATCGTCGACGAATGCGAAACCAGGAAGGT
>JAKONH010000279.1 GCA_022702045.1 Spirosomataceae bacterium | reverse complement strand
GGTCTTGATGGCAAACGGTTCGGAGTACGTTTCTTTGTCGAGCATGAACACGTACTTACCCGGTTGTGCCACTGACGAAAAATCAGCCAGCCGCACCGATTTGCCCGATAGTGAATCCTTGCGGACGTCCTTCAGCTTACCCGTAAAAATGACGCGTTTCCGGTCAGGGGTGGTGATTTTGAATGTCTCGACAGAATCCGTCAGGACGGCAATTTGCTTGACGGCGTTAGGGTAATAGCCCAGTTGATTTAGCCGGATGATACTGGGTTGTGACTGACTGTATGCGGTGAAGCTGACGAACGAGAGTGAGAGGAGAGACAGAAATCGGTTCATGAAAGAGGAAATGGAAACGTCCGGCACTATGCTATACATACTGCCGGACGTGCTAAAAAATTGTGTTGGGTGTTGACCTCACGGAAGGGGCAGGGGTGAGGTCGTGAGGTCAGTACTCACTTCACGACCTTTATCGTGCCGCGCATGAGCGAGGCATGGCCGGGGAAACTACAGATGTACTGGTAGTCGCCGGGATCTGATGGGGTGGTGAAATAAATTGCTTCCGTCGTTTCAGGTTGCAGGATGTTGGTATGGTACAACACATTGCCCGTGATTGGAACATAGTTGAGCTTGGGCCCGTTCAGGTTCAGCTTCAGGGCTGCATCGCCTACCGCATCGGCCAGGCCGGGCTTCGTGATGACACAGTTGTGCAGCATGTCGTCGTTGTTGTTGAATACCCACTTCACGCGGCTACCGGCTTTTACTTCCACGCTTTCGATGTCGAATTTCAGACCGGGCTTCGTGCCTATCGTGATTGTCTGGTCGGGGCCGTTCGTCCAGTCGGCGGGTTGTTCGGTGATACGCTTGGCACTGGCTGCGGCACGAGCTGTTTTAGTGGAAATGAGACCTCTGCTGCCCGACACTCCTTTAGTGGTACTGGCCGGACCTGCCTTCGTCGATGCCATCGCGCTCATATCATGTTGGTGTTTGGCTGGCGAAGCAATCGTCAGTTTTTCGCCCGTAGCGATATTGTTCAGCGTGTAGTAACCAACGGTATGCAACAGGGGCAGACCCGTAGCGGATTTGACGCCTTCGGCTTTCAGTTCGTGGATGTAACCCAGGCGCAGCGTCGTGTCCGCCACAATGCGCGCTTTCAGTCCGTCATCCGAGACAACCACGCCACGGATGGGGACGGGTTTTGCATCTTCGATGGGACTACCGTAGGCCCGGTGATACTGATACGTGAAACTGTTCATCGCGTACGATGCCGGATTAGCCGCCGTTGTCTTATCGACAGGCGTGGTAAACTCGACTTCGAAACCGTCAGGCATCGACCGGATGGCTTTCATCTCAAACGGCGTTTTACCCGTCCAGACCAGGCGCTGCACACCATAGGGCGATTTACCCGTTGCCGACCAGCCCCGGCTCGTCATACCAACGAACATCGACCCGTCGACACCCCACGCCATGCGCAGAATACCCGACTGAAACCCTTCTCGGAAGGGGAAACAGACGCCCTGTAACTGGCCACCGACCGTTTCGGTGAACACACGCATGACCTTGCTGTGGCCCTGATCGCCAACGAATAACTGTCCGGCGAAAGGACCAAAGCGATTGGCGGTCGTATCCTCAACGATGTCGGCTGTCGAGATGCCCATGATCGTATGCGGGAACCAGACAACCGGGTTTTTCAGCGCCGGAATCGTTTTGGCAACTTCGTAAAGTGGCTTGTCGGTGCTAGGAACGTCTTCCGGCTTGAGCGTAAGGGGTGAACTGGGTTCGCCTGTCCATTTCAGACCAGCCGGGTTTCCGGCAAACGTACCTTTATCCAGTTGGGTAATCCGGCCCGAACCCACCCAGTCGCCCTGGTTTTCGGAGTAGAGAATCGCACCGTTGCGGAGTTGCGTAAAGCCAGACGGCGACCGTAGGCCAGTTGCCCAGGGCGTCAGTTCGCCTTTGTCGTTGAGCTTCAGCATCCAGCCGCGCCATTTCGACAGGCTGGCACCGTAGCCAATCCAGCCAAGGTTCAGCGTAATCAGCATGTCGCCATCGGGTAGGGGAACGGGGCCGTAGCTGTATTCGTGGTAGTTACCTGCCAGCGGCCACTTCACCAGCGACTGATAGTCGTCGGCCACGCCATCGCCATCCGTATCGATCAGCTTGGTGACCTCACCGCGTTGCGTCGCCAGAATTTCACCCCGGCGGTACGCCAGTCCTAATGGCTCATGCAAACCAGTCGCGTACCGCTTGAACTGCGGTTGCCGTGATCCCTGCATGTACGGGTTGCTAATCATCCAGACGTCGCCCCGGCGGGTCGAAACCCCCAGGCGGCCGTCGGGTAATACGGCCATCCCTCCAACTTCCAGTAGTACGCCTTCGGGAATGGGCAGGGTGACCATGTGGTAATAATCGTCTTCGGTCATAGGCCGGCTACCTTTGGGCTGGGCCAGCAGGCTGGTGCCGCCAAACAGCAACAAACCAAGTAAGCTAAGTCGGAACATATTTTTAAAGGGTTTACAGTATAGCCCAGACCTGGACTGGGTCTGGGCTACACATTACCAGATCAGTGCGTAATTGATTGTTTGCGTACCTTTCAGAGGCATAACCAGCTCCTGTTTGCCCTTGATGGTGCGGACCGAGACGTTTTGTTTCGGATCGATCCTGACGTAATAACTGTGATCGTCGATGGCGTACAGCCCTTTACCGACTTCATCGATGGCTTTACCCGACGCTAGTCGGCAGTAAAGTGGGTCGTTGCCGGAGGCCGTAACGATTACGGTTCGATTGAGCGATTTGCCGTCGGCACCGGGGATCAACGCGTCGCTGATAGCCGTGCCCCGGTACGTGTAGCGCATTGTGGGGTTACCCTGCTGATCGAGTTTATACCCGCCGTAGCGTAAGTCCGTGTCCGACAGGCTGTCGGGCCATGCCTGCTGGGTGTTGCTCAACGGTGCGACCAGCGGTTGCGGAGCTGTACGAATAGGCGCACCCAGCGGTTCGAGTAACTGAGGTTCACCCCGCTCGTACCACATCTGTGTTGCATCGGCAAACGCACCTTTCCACACTTGCATCAGCGCATCCTGATTCAGGTCGACCGTGTAATTCAGCCCCGATGGTGTGCCGACCGACAGGCAGTGCGTCCGCTTCCGGGCTTCGTTGGGCAACTGAATAAACGAGCGAATAAGGACGGGCTCGTCCTGCACTGTTACATTAATCGCGCCCACCGGATCGGGTTCGGGCAGCGACGTCGGCGTATGCAGGGCCTGCGGTTTGGTGTCAGGCGCTGCAATGAACAGACCGAAACCGGGCCGGGGCCACGAGCGACCAAAGAATAGCGTGAACGGATGCGACCCCGCCGTTAGGTTGAGTCGCGTACTTTTGAGTTCCCCCAGGTCCATCCGGCTGTTGGCCAGCACAGGTTTCTGGTCGATTTCGAGCGAGCCGAAGCCCCCATGTTGCAGGGTAAGCGTGTACGTGCCGGTTTTATCGACGATCAGATTACCGGTGTAAATGATCGCGTGCCAGCGGGGTTGCCCGTAGGCGATCTCATACGTCAGCGCGTTGAGCGTATCTTCTTTGAACAGCTTCAGGTTTTTGACTGCTGCGGGCTCAGTCGTCTCGGTCTTGGCTTCGTAGAACTGGTACCGCAGATTGGCCAGCCGCGCGACCGGCCGGTCGGAAATAAGCTGATAGCCGACGTTACGCACGGCCACGGTACCGGCTTTGACATCTAACGTCACGGTGCCAACCGCCGATGCCGACAGGCCGGGCAGTACGACGTTTTCCTGTACCAGAACACCATTGATTTTCAGTTGCGCCAGCACCGCAGGATTTTTGCCGGCTTCCATCGACAGATCAATGCGCTGCCATAAGCCCGGCGCTTTGCCGACGCTGCGACTGGGCAACTCGGCACGTGGAGCCAGTACGGCACCGGTTGTCCGACTGTTGATCGCCTGTTGCCCCCAGTTGTCAGCAAGTTGGATTGTAGCCCCACTGACATTTAAACTGGCGTTGGCACCGGGCGACAGCATCACATCCATCAGCAAATGAACGTCTTTACTACCCGTTAGTAAGGTGATGGGTTGGCCGGGAGTGCCAACCAGCAGGGTAGTACCCGATTCACTTTTTATGCCCGACTCCAGACCGATGCGGACGTTACCGGCCGTCTTCCAGTTGGCTGGCCGGCTGTTCACCTGATCGGGCATGACGCGGGTCAGCGATTCATCGGTCGACTGGCTGCGGGCCAGCGTTCCGGTAACGATCAGACCGGCAAGCAAAAGCCGACTGACCAGATTCGATGGTATGTGCATTGACGGTTTGGAATTTATGACTGTCTTCACGGCCACAGCCAGAAGGTATTCACACCAGTACAAAACCCAAATCTACCCATTATTTACCGCTTCCCCAGTTGGAATTTGGCGACTTTCCCATCGTCAGAACCAGCGAACCGCCCCGTTGAATAGTCGCGTGATCGAGGGTTGGCTGCGTAAACGGTTTACCGTTGAGCGTAGCTGACTGAATATATACGTTCTGAGGGGCGTTGTTGCGTGCTTCGATCACGAATGGTCTGGTGCCCGACCGAATCGTGACGCGGTTGAGGGCGGGGCTGCCCAGTACATAATCGGTGGTACCGGGACAGACGGGATACAGGCCCGCCATGCTGAATACCAGCCAGGCCGACATCTGTCCGCCATCTTCGTTACCGCTGAGGCCACCGGGGCTGGTGTCATATTCGTCGGTAATTAAGTGCCGAACGCGGGCCTGCGTCTTTGGGGCAGCTCCTGCCAGTGCATAGAGATAGGCAATCTGATTGTTGGGCTCATTACCGTGCCAATAGTGCCCGCCGTCGAATAACGTATCGAGTTTGGCGACGAACTGCGGCTTGCCTCCCATCAGCCCGATCAGGCCGGGTATATCCTGCGGAACGAAGAACGTGTACTGAGCGGGTGAGCCTTCCGTGATGAACGACGCCCGCTGGGCAAAGGGGTTAAAATCGGCAATCCAGCGCCCATCGGCATAGCGCCCCCGGACATAGGTCACAGTTGGATCGAATACGTTGCGGTAGTATTGACTTCGTTGCTGAAGTTGCCGGGCGTCGGCCGTATGGTTCAGGGCCTTCGCCAGTTGACCCAGACAGAAATCATCGTACGCATATTCGAGCGTCCGCGACACCTGCTCCCGCTTGTGAAACGCCTGCCAGACCGAGTCTTCAAGTGGGATGTAATGGTATTTCTGGTAGGATGCCAGTGCCCGCCGACCCTGTCCATTGGCATAACTTTGCGAGTCGGCATTGACGTCGAACGCGTTTTTGCGGAGGTAACGGTAGGCCGTGGAAATGTCGAAATTACGGACCCCTTTTGCATAGGCATCGGCCACGACCGAGAGTGCATGGTCGCCGATCATGGCTGCGGTATATGAGTTCCAACACGGAAAAATAGGCATCCAGCCACCCTGCTCCGCCTTCTTCACCAGCGACTGCATCATCTCCCCGTTGCGTGTCGGATCGATCAGGTTCAGCAGCGGATGAACGGCGCGAAAGGTATCCCACAGATTGAAATCGCAGTAGTATGCAAAACCCTCAGCCTTATGAACAGTACTGTCGTCGGCGAAACCAGGGTAGCGGCCGTCGACGTCGGAGAAGATACGGGGCGTCAGGCGGGTACGGTAGAGCGCGGAGTAGAACAGGGTTTTATCTGCGTCGCTCCCGTCGACAGTCATCTTGCTGAGTTCGTGGTTCCAGGCGGCTTCGGTCTGCTGCCGGAGCTTGCTCAGGTTCCAGTCGGGAATCTCGGTGCGCAGGTTCTGCCGGGCTCCGTCGAGGCTGACGAACGACGTGCCGATGCGTACCCGTACGACCTGCCCCGGCTTACCTGTCCAGCCCACGTAGCCGCCCATCGACTCGTTACGGGCTTTTCCTGTTGCTGCGCGCTGATTAGGCGTTGGCGTATCCTGTTGCCAGGTGCCGAACGTTGCAAACGGCGTATCGAACTGTACGACGAAGTAACCCCTGAAGCCAGCCGGCTGCCCCGCGCCCTGATAGATACGATGTACCGGATTGTAGCCTGTGATCTCGCGTCGGTCCGGGTCGATGGATACGCGACCCTGCCCCTCATCGCTATTTGGTTCGACCAGCATGTAGTGGTTGCCGCCACGCTCGAACGTAAACTGCATCAGCCCTGCCCGCGTGTGGCCCGACAATTCCGCCCGAATGGCGTAGTCAGTCAGGCGGCTGCGGTAGTAGGCGGGTGTCGCCTGCTCATCGGTATGCGAATACGTCGACGCACGGTCGGCCGGCCGGGTTTTGAGCGTTCCCGACACGGGCATGATCGTGACGCTGCCATAGTCCTGCACACAACTGCCGTTCATCCAGTGCGAACCGCGAAAGCCGCTGATACGGGTGTCGTTGTAATAGTAGGGCGGAATACATTTGATCTCGGTAGCCTGCGTCTGCGGGGTCCAGTTGGTCATGGCATGTGGCCGTCCGACCATCGGAATGGTTTGCCCCTTGAGTTCGCTACCCGCTTCACTATGGCGCAGGGCCGTAGGCGTCTGACTCGGTGCCGACCCAATCAGTGGGTTGACGTAAGAGACGGGCGTACGCTGCGCAACGGCGGTAAGTGGGGAGAGGAGCAGCGCGAAAAAGCAGAATGGTACGTAATAACGGGTCATATCGGTTGTATCGAGTCGACAAAGAAAGCACCGTTTTTTTCAATACTACCAGCGTAGAGACGCGAAGGCCGGTCCGCCGACGGTCCGCCGTTGCGGTGCGATCGCGTCTTTATACAGAACTCCCCCGGCCACTCGAGTGAGTAACCGGGGGAGTATAAGACACCGTAAACTGTAGGCCGAGAACGATTCTTACAGCAGTTTGTCCAGCGTGATCGGCAAGTCGCGAACGCGCTTACCAGTAGCATGGAAAATTGCATTGGCAATAGCTGCCGGTACACCGACGATACCGATCTCACCCAGCCCTTTTGCGCCCAGCGGATTGACGATGTGATCGACTTCGTCTACGAAGATAACGTCGAGGTCGTGAATGTCGGCGTTGACGGCTACATGGTATTCCGCCAGGCTGTGGTTCATAAACCGACCGTACACGTTGTCCATCGCAGTTTCTTCTTCCAGCGCCTTACTGATGCCCCAGACCATACCACCCAGTATCTGGTTGCGGGCTGTTTTAGGGTTCAGTACGCGCCCACCAGCAATCGCTGACACCATGCGCGTCACTTTTGCGCTACCCAGTTCTTCGTCAACCATCACTTCGACAAATACCGCCGAGTGCGCGTTGCGGGCGTACTTGCGTTGTTCGAGCAGATCAGGTAAGGATGTTGAACTCTCAGTGACTGCCTTGCCACCGTTGGCGGCTACGATGTCGACGTACCGAACCCCGGCACCCGGATTGCTTTTCAGGCGGATGCGTGAATCAGCAAACTCGATGTCTTCTGGCTTCGCCTTTTTTAACGGGGAGTCGGGCATCTGCTGCGCCATTTTGAACAGCTTCTTACCTAAATCCTGACACACCAGCTTCACGGCCGATCCCACCGATGCGGCTGTCCACGACCCGCCGGAGATCAGCGAGAACGGCATTTCAGTATCACCTAGTTTGAAGATAACGTCTTCAACAGGCATGCCCAGCGTTTCGGCAGCTATCTGCGTCATGATCGTATACGTACCGGTACCAATGTCGGCGGTAGCACTGCTGACGCGTAGTTTCCCATTGACGGTCAGGACGGCTTCGGCGGAGGCAAACATCTGGTTCGCATCCCACATACCCGTTGCAACGCCCCAGCCAATCAGGTTGTGATCTTTCTTCATCGAGCGGGGTTCGATTGGCCGGTTCGACCAGCCAAATCGCTCGGCACCCTGCTCGAAGCAGGCTTTCAACTCCTTGCTCGAATACGGCAAGTCGTCGGCGGTGTTACGGTCCGAGTAGTTTTTTAGTCGGAATTCGAGTGGGTCGATCTTCGTATTATAGGCTAATTCGTCGATGGCAACTTCCAGTGCCGAAAAACCCGTAACGCCACCCGGTGCCCGCATATCGAGCGGGGTATAGGTGTCGAGGTCGACCAGTTTGTAATCGTACTTCGTGTTGGTAACCGGATACAGCATTGCACCCCAGTTCACGACGACTTCGGTGTAATCTTCGAAACGTGAGGTCTCGGCGTGGGCGTCGTGATACAGCGCATTCAATGTGCCGTCTGCCGTTCCGCTAAGGGCAATGTGTTGAATGGTAGCCGGACGGTGCCCAAACGAAAACATCTGCTGACGAGTCAATACGACCCGTACCGAACGCTTCAGTTCACGTGCGGCCATTACTGCCAGAAACAGCTGATACTGCGGGCGCAGACCTGAGCCAAAGCCGCCACCCATGTACGGCGAAACAACGCGCACATCGTCGTTCGACATACCAAACACCTGCGTGACATACATTTTGCTGTTCGTCACACCCTGTGTTTTGTCGTAGATCGTCAGCTTGCCGTTCTTCTCATACACCACCGTCGACGCAAACATCTCCATCGGGTTGTGGTGCTCTACAGCGTGGACGTACGTGCCGCGCATCTTCACCGGCGACTCGTGGTAGACCTTATCGAAATCACCTTGTGGCTTTGGTGGTGGTGGCTTTAGCAGCGACGAAATACCCGTCGACGGCTTGTGCCCTCGGTCGATGTGTTTTTCCAACCCGGTTTCGTGAGGTTCGACGTCGTACGTTACTTCTACCAGCGATGCGGCATACCGGGCCAGCTCGAACGTGTCGGCGACGACCAGCGCAATGGGCTGACCGCTGTATTTGATCTTGTTGTCATACAAGGGCCGAAAGGGCGAACCCGGCGGGGCATCCTGGTCATTGTACGACAGGTCGAACCAGGCCACTTTCGGCCGGTTTTCGTAGGTAAATACGTCGAGTACACCGTCGAGGCTTTTAGCTGCGCGGGTATCAATATGGCTGATTTTTCCTTTAGCGATAGTGCCCGATACGACATAGCCATAGGCTAGGTCGGGAGCATTAAATTCGGCGGCATACTTAGCCTCTCCGGTTACTTTTGCCCGGCCATCGACGCGGCTCAGGGGTTTTCCGATTGCGTTGCTCATAGGTCGGGTTATTCGGTTGGTTCCTGTTTGGCGGCTATGCC
>JAKONH010000273.1 GCA_022702045.1 Spirosomataceae bacterium | reverse complement strand
ACGTAAGCCAGTGCATGGCAGAGCAGCAAAACACAGAGACCAACTGAGACCGTTTTTTTCACGTATGGCTAGTTAATTCTCCAAAAATAATAATAGTATCCCATCAAATACGTCTATTAGCCAACTTATTTTTTGACAACTATTCATCGTTTGGGGTTACGTGTCCCTATCAGTAGAATTACCAACCGCTGCAAGCGATGCTTACTTTCATCGATTAACTTCACGATCTTTGGCTACGGCCGAATGGCAAGAAATCGAAACCTGTAATCAAATCCTGTGTTTTGATGTTACATCGATAGCCTATGATCTTTGATAATCACAACCGTCCAATCACCTACCTGCGTCTGGCTGTAACCGATCGTTGCAACCTTCGGTGCTTCTACTGCATGCCCGAAGCCGGTATCCGTTACATGCCCAAGCAACAGTTGCTGACGTATGAGGAAATGGAGCGGCTAGTCACTGTACTGGCCCGTTTAGGTGTGTCGAAAGTGCGTATCACTGGTGGCGAACCCTTCGTGCGGTCCGAACTGATGTCGTTTATGCATCGGTTGGCAGCCGTAGACGGTATCGATGATCTATCGATTACGACCAATGGTGTACTGACGGCTCCACACGTGGCCGATATGGCGGCATTGGGTGTGAAGTCAGTCAATCTAAGCCTCGACACACTGGATCGTGAGCGGTTCCGGCAAATCACACGGCGCGACGAATTACCGGCGGTACTCCGCACGCTCGACGCCTTGCTGGCAGCTGGTATCGAGACCAAGATCAACGCGGTGGTAATGGAAGGGCAGAACACGCAGGACATTGTGCCCTTGACTGAGCTGACCCGCGACCGCCCCATCGATGTTCGGTTTATCGAAGAGATGCCCTTCAACGGCGAGGGAAGTCATTATCCGGTGCTTCACTGGACACACCGCCGGATCATACAGGAAATTCAATCGTTCTACCCCGATCTAACCAAGATTCTTGACCCGCGCTATTCAACGTCGGCAAATTACCATATTCCGGGGCATCAGGGCAAGGTAGGTATCATCGCTGCGTTCAGCCGAACCTTCTGCGGCACCTGCAATCGTATCCGCATGACAGCGCAAGGCACGTTGAAGACCTGTCTGTACGACGACGGGGTGCTTGACGTGCGCGAACTGATGCGTTCGGGAGCAACGGACACAGAACTAGAAGCGGCTTTCCTTCGCGCCTTTTCGCATCGCCCCGCCAACGGTTTCGAAGCCGAAAGCCACCGCTCAACCGTCACCGAATCTATGGCGACGATCGGGGGATAAGATTAGTTTTCGGTTTATGGTATTCAGTTTACGGTGCTAATCGCCCTGTAGCTCAAACTCTGCAAACCGAAAACTCTACAAGTAATCATTTGTAAACAGGCGCGACACATCGTACTGCTGGATAAGATCGCCATCGGGGTAGTTGAGCAAGCGGTTGCGAATGAGCCAGTTGACGAACGCATTCCAGACGTCACGGCGCATTACACCCCATTCTCCTTCGGCATCGAGATAATAGCCCGCTGCAACCTGCTGACTTTTTTCCAGAAAATCCAGACTAGTCAATGATGGGTGGGCTGCTGTATTGAACAGGATTCGGGCCGCTTCGTCGGGATCACGGACGGCAAGCGCAAACCCCTCGGCGGTAGCGCTCAGGAACCGGCGCAGGGCATCTGCATTTTCAGTGGCCCAGTCGCTATGAGCAGCCAATACGGGACTATACCCGTACGGAATTTCGTAGTCTTCAAGCAGGAACTGGTTCAGCTGAATGTCCCGTTGTTCGGCTTCCACACCTTCCCACGGCAGAAAAATCCAGGTTGCGTCAGCTTCGTTCGTTAGCAGTGCGTGCCAGATATCAAGCCGGGCGGGCTTGTGTGCTACAAACTGCCCCCGCCCCCCATCGTTAATGATCAGTTGACGGATTATTTCGTCTTCGTACCGAGCGCTATAGGATGCATACACTTTTCCGTCCAGCCGGCTCGGTCGGTCAAGTCCGCTTTGTTTCAACGTCACAATGGCGCTGGCATCCCGCGCTAACACGGCCGCTACTGCAATCATCGGCACGTTGTTCGTCTGGAAACTAATTATACTTTCGGAGGGCGCAATAGCCAGTTCAGCTTCGCCCGCAGCGACTCTCCGGGCGGGTGTTAGCTTGTAATCGTCAGCGTCAGGCGATATAATCTCAACCTGTAAATCAGCTTTCTCGTAACTACCGTTAGCCAACGCGACGTAAAAACCGGTGTGGTTGGTGTTGGGGGTCCAGTCGAGGGCAAGGCGAGTTCGAGTAGGCATAATTGTGCAATTTATACAGCTATGTAACCCTTGCCGAACAGCAAGGTTTGCCCCAGCCGTCGGATTGCGTTCCGTTTGAAAGGAGTTATCGCTATACGTCTCCAAGTATATACTGCACCAAAAAGAAACCGCTCCGGTTTATACTGACACTAGTCAGTATAAACCGGAGCGGTTATCGACAAGTCGTTTCTGCGAGACTATTTCCCGTCGAAACTTTCTGTCATATTTCGGTACAGCGTTTTTGCGCTCCACTGCCCACCCGCGATAATCCGACGAACCGTTAACAACGGATACTGTTCGTCGCGACCGCTCGCCAGCGTGAATGCACCCACGTAACCGCGCTTCTGAATTTCGGGCAGTGCCTGCTTGTTCCACAGACCGAATGGGAAGGCGAAGTAACGAACCGGCTTACCTGTAATAGCTTCCAGTTTTTCCCGTGGTTCTTCCAGCTGCGTTTTCCATTGCTCGGGCGTCGTCAGTTTCTTCACGTTCTGGTGGTCCCAGGTGTGCGCGCCAATGGTATGACCGCGATCAGACAGGTCTTTAATCTGCGCTTTGTCCATGTAATGCTGCTTGCCGCGCCGACCGATCGCCACCGTCATGATGTAAAACGATGCCTTGAACTTATGCTTGTCCAGAATTGGTAGCGCCGTTGTGTACTGATCCAGATCGCCATCGTCGAACGTCAGCAGCACCGGTTTTGACGGAAGCGCAGCGCCCGTTGTCATGTAAGCGTATAACTGATCGGGCAGGATAGGATGATAGCCGCTATCGGCCAGCATCTGCATCTGATCGGTAAAAGCCTGTGTCGGAATGATGTAATCGCGGGCGCTTTTCGAATCGCTGGCTTTCCAGTCGCGAATCTGGTGGTAGCAGAGAACAGGCACCTGCGGCCGGCTCAAGATCGTAGCAGCATCGGCCACTTTACCCGCCGGAATTTTGGTTGGGTCAGGCGTTGAAGCCGTGTTTTCACCTTCCGATGCGGAAACAGTTGCCGTCGTGTCCGATTTTTCTGACGCAGCCGATCCTTTCGAGCTACAGTTGGATAACCCACTGACCATCAACCCGGAAAGGGCCGCAGTGAGGACAAACGAAGTTAATTGACGCGTAAGCATAATATCGTAGTATGCCCCAAACTTACTGAAATTTGATGAACCGTTCCCTCATTACTTCACGAGCGGACGTCCAGGGCGAAATCGACAAACTGATCGAGCGACGATGGATTGCGTAGCGTGTCTTTACTGGCTGCCAATGAGCTGTCCATCCCCGACAGAATTTTCTTTACCGGCGTTTCCAATTTTTTCCCACTGATCGTATAGGGTACTTCGCTGATCGCATAGACCGCATCGGGTACGTGACGTGGGCTGAATTGAGTCCGCAAAGTTTTTCGGATGGTATCGATCAGAATGTCGGTCAGTTCAGCACCTTTCTTTAGTACGACGAATAGGGGCATAAAATAACGGCCGCCCGGCTGCTCCAGGCCGATCACCAGACTATCGGCAATGTCGGGCAGACTTTCGACGGCGCTGTAAATTTCACTGGTACCAATACGCACCCCGTCGCGGTTAAGCGTTGCATCCGAGCGACCGTAGATAACGACGCCGTTGCGGGGGGTAATCCGGATAAAATCACCATGTCGCCAAAGACCGGGGTACTCCGTAAAGTAGCTGTTTCGGTATCGTTCGTTGTCGGTATCATTCCAGAAATAAATGGGCATCGACGGCATAGGCTGACGGATAACCATTTCCCCCAATTCGTCCTGCGCAGACTGACCCTGCTCATCGATCGCATCGACACTACACCCTAACAACCGGGACTGAATTTCACCTTCGTAAACGGGTAGCAGCGGATTGCCACCGACGAAGCCACTACAGACGTCCGTTCCTCCGCTGAACGATATTAGCCAAACCTGGCTCTTCACCGACTGGTATATCCATTGAAACCCTTCCGGCGGTAACGGCGATCCAGTCGACCCGATACTACGCAGTTGCGTCAGCCGGACCGTATCCATGGGTTTTAGCCCCGCCCGCATGCAGGCCAGATAATAAGCGGCTCCGCCACCAAAGTGATTGATCCGGGCGTCATCGGCCAGTTTCCAGAGCGTATTCAGATCCGGATAACCAGCCGCTCCGTCGTATACGACCAAGGTGGCCCCGACCAGCAACGAGCCAAGGGCAAAATTCCACATCATCCAGCCGGTTGTCGAATACCAGAAATAGCGTTCACCTACGTGCACGTCCTGATGCAGCGCCAGTGCTTTCAGGTGTTCGAGCAGGCAACCACCAACGCTATGGGTGATGGCCTTCGGCTTACCCGTCGTCCCTGATGAATACAGTACCCAAATAGGATCGTTGAACGGAATGGGCTCGAACGTCAGCCCGTCGGGGGCCGGTGTCTTCAGTATATCCTCCCACAATACACTGCGTTCCAGTCGGCTGGCGGCATCGAGATAAGGCACCCACACCAATCGTTGCAGGGTCGGTAATCCTGTCCGCAGCGAACGCATGGCGTCGGTTTTGTCGACCGGCTTACCGTTGTAGGTATAGCCATCGGCAGCAATCAGAATTTTCGGTTCGATCTGTTGAAAGCGGTCGATAATGCTAGTTGTACCGAAGTCGGGGGAGCAGCTCGACCACACCCCGCCCACGGCATTCGTAGCCAGAAATGCAACAACCGCTTCCAGCCCGTTGGGCAACACAGCCACTACCCTATCACCCAGTCCGACCCCCTGTTGCCGCAACCATGCAGCCATACCAGCAACCTGCGCTTCGAGCGACGCCCATGATACCGTCTGTAGTCGTTGCCTTTCAGACGCCACCAGCAACGCGGGACGTTGATTAGTTTTGTGCCGGAAAATGTGTTCGGCGTAATTGACCATAGCCCCATCAAACCACCTCACCCCGATCATATCCTCGTCACTGGGTCGATAGATCACCTGATTGTATTCTGTTTGGCTGTGGACGCCAAAAAACTGGTAGATACTTTCCCAGAAATCCTCCAGGTCGGTTACCGACCAGTCCCAAAGGTCATTGTAGTCGCGTAGGTACAGGCCTTTCTTGACAAACAGCCAGTTGATGTACTGTTGCAGGATCGATTGCTCGGCAGTACGCCGGTCGGGGGTGTATAAGCGTTCAGGCGTGGGGGAAGCCATAACTGAGCGAACGGATTAATGTAGCGTACTGGCTTAACGATAATCGCCCGGATTCTTATACTTACGGATTGTTTTTTCCGGAAAATGCGTTGTCAGTC
>JAKONH010000251.1 GCA_022702045.1 Spirosomataceae bacterium | reverse complement strand
CTACCAGGCACGCTGGGACGAAGCCGAACCGGACCCACGCAGCCGCTTTCTCGACGATCAGGTGAAGGCCACCCAAACGTTATCCCTGCCCGCCCTCTACGTGCAGGGCGGGGTCGACGGGGTGAATCCGCCCTGGGTCAGCGAATCAGTGCACGAGAAATTTACGGGGCCATTCACGCGGGTTGTACTGCCGGGTGTTGGTCACTTTCCCAGTCGTGAAGCGCCCGACCGGCTTAGCCAATACCTGCTGCGCTTTCTGGTCGATCAACCGGTAACTGACTAACATTTGCCAATCGATTACCCCCAACCGGTCGTTCAGCAGGCAACCTATGTCCCCCCGGCTAACCTGATTACCAACTAAACCAACCTTTTTACCATGGCCCGCCTATATGTCGATTACCACCCGGAAGTAGAACAACCCATTGACAACGAGCAACAGGTAATTGCCGACATCCTCGCGTCCATGCAGCGGCTCGACCAACGTACGCACGAGCTGTACGGCAAACATGTACGGGTATCGCACGGCAAAAGTCACGGGGTAGCGGTAGGCGAACTAACCGTGCTGGACAATCTGCCGGCGCATCTGGCGCAGGGCCTGTTTGCCAGGCCAGCGACCTACCCCATCATTGCCCGCCTGGCTAACGTACCCGGTGAGGTAGTTACCGACGCCGTCAACACGCAGCGGGGCTTTTCGGTCAAGATTTTGAACGTGGATGGGCCGATGCTCGACAGTCATGCGCAACAGAAAACGCAGGATTTCGTGCTCGACACCGGCACTACCTTTGGCGCACCGGATGCAAAAGCGTTCTTCGTTCAGCACCGGGCGCTGATGGAATACGCGCCCAGGATTCCGGCGGGTATTAAAGAAGCCGTCTCGGACCTGTCGCGCGTCACCAATCAGGCGCTGAACGCAGTAGGTCTCAACAGCCCCAAACTCGACTTCTTTGGGAGCTCGCGCATCCATCCACTCGCCGAAGCCTATTACTCACAAGCGGCCATTCGCTACGGTCGCTACATTGCCAAACTGGCCATTGTGCCAGTGTCACCCGCTCAGAAATCCTTAGCGGAGAATGATGTGACTGTCGACGGCGACAAAGACCCGAACGCCCTACGAACGGCAACGGTCGATTACCTGCGCGGCAACGATGCGGAATTCGACGTGCGCGTACAACTGTGCATGGACCTGACGCAGATGCCGGTCGAAGACACCAGCAAGGAATGGGATCAGGAGAAAAGCCCCTATCTGACCGTGGCTAAACTGCGTATTCCCAGACAGGACGCTTATAGCCCGGCCCGGCAGCAGTATGTCGACTCGTTATCCTTCAGTGTAGCCCATTGTCTGGAAGCGCACCGCCCGCTGGGATCACTGATGCGGGCCCGACTTGTCGCATACCCAGCCATGGCCCTGCTCCGTCGTCAGGGCAACCACGAACCAACGTCCGAACCAACATCCATCGACGAGGTTCCGGCCTAATAATTGACGTCAGTCGCTGAATTTATGTTATCCTGACGACAGATGAATCTCCAATAGTAGATTATTCCCCCCTTACCGAAGATCCTTCCTTCGTCAGGATGACAAAAACTAAAAGCCCCGGTTTCTGGATTGGAAACCGGGGCTTTGCTGATACATCCGTCGTCAGACTTACTTGATCACGACCGGAAATTTGGTATCGAGATCAGAAGAGCCTGGCGTCTCTGTACCGTTTTTGCTGTTTGGCTGATGCCGCAGCACAACACGCAGCGACCCCGCTCCTGCCGTCGCTCCGGTTTGCATACGGGTGGTCAGCCCGACCGGATACGGACCAGGCGACGGGTTGGAATCCCGGTCGGTAATGGTCACCGACAGCGCAGATGTCGTTGTGCCGGTGGGTGCATAGGTGTAAACGAACAGGTGCTCGTTCGTCTTTTCCCGAATCTCCTCTGTGGCATCGACGGTGGGCGTCTTCGTTTTATCGAGCAGCATGATCGACCCGTTGTAGGTCGTATTTGCTTTCAGATTTAGTGTCGCACTGGTAACGTTAGCCGACGTATTCAGGTTTTCGATCGTGCCCGATACCACTTCTGACGGTACAGCCGTGTTCGTCAGCGACAGGGTCGCTGTGGTGATCGCTTCGTTGTCGTCGGTCGGATCAACATTCTGTTCGTCTTTCTTACAGGCACCAGCCAACAGGCCAACGGCTAGCAAAAACAACAGCGAGGATTTTTGTACGGGTTGCATAGACTTGTTTGTTAGAAGAAAAAAGATGGGAGAAGAAAGAATAAAGACGAGCGATTGACGATCAGGAGATGAAAGAAGATAGACAAAAGACACACGTGGAATAAGAGCCAGCTATGCACCGTCTTTCATCTATTATCTTTTCTCTTTCGTCTATAAAATCAGCTTTTCCGTTGCCCCAGCGGCATTCGCAGTTTCAGCATAATGTTACGGGCGGGCTCATCGGCGAAGTAGCGAAACCGATCGAGATAGTCGCGGTACGCTCGGTTCAACAGGTTCGACCCCGTCAGGATAATGCTCAGCGGATGTCCGGCTACCTGCCAGCGCATACCCGCTTCAGCACCGACCAGCGTATAGGCGGGGGGCGGGGGGGCAAAATCACCGGTGAAAATGAGCTGCCCATTTTCCTGCCGCTCGCTCACCGCCGGGGCCCGGTTCTGCCGGGCAACATACAACACATTGGCACTGATATACAGCCCCGACACCCGGCGCGACAGGCTAGCGTCGGTACCGATAAAGTCGTAGCGCAGGCTGTTGTCAGTTCGGTTTGGCGGAATATAGACCAGGTAATCGTTGTTGGTGTGGTCGTACGCAAACAACAGCGAGGTCTTGGAAATAAGCGTCAGTCGGGGCAGTAGCTTATACTGAATCGTTGCGTCGACACCGCGAAACGTGGCCAACACCTGATTGTAGGTATACGCCGGAAATGCCCCCCGCTGCCGTACGATTGGCACGGAGTCAGGCTTGAGATAGATGTAGTTGTTGATCCGGTTATTGTACAGCCCCAGGTCGACATGTAGCCGGTTTCGGTTGTATTCGACGTTTAGATTGGTGTTGTACGCATATTCGGGATTCAGAGTCGGATTACCACGCTCGTAGGCTACCGCACTCTGATGCAATCCGTCGGAGTACAGATCACTGACATTCGGCGCCCGCCAGGCCGTACTGAACGTCCCCGTCAGGGCCAGTTCAGGCGTCAGTTGAACCGTTGCGCCCAGCGAGCCCATCACGTTTTGCCAGTCGCGGGTTTTATTGGTAACACGGTCGGTCACCTCGTCCAGGAAATAGGCGCGCAGCCAGCGGTAGTCGTAACGCAGTCCGCCTTCCACCGTCCAGCGCCCACGGGCATAGCGCTCAATGCCAAATAGACCGGCACCGTAGTTACGAAAGTTTGGAATCAGAAACAGAAACCGCCGGACGTTCCCCTGCGTAATGCCACTGAAGCCCGCGCTGCCCGTCCAGCGCCCACCATTTTTCGCCGGCACCGGTGCATGTTCCCAAACCAGATCGGCTGTGTGGGTTACCAGTTTCAGGTATAGTTCCGGATCGGTCGAGCGGCTAAACGACAGCAGGTCATATTCCTGCCGGACATTCTGCTGCCGCGCCACCGTCGCCGTCAGCGTTCCCCAGCGGTCAGACCGGACGAAAGCCCGCAGCCGAAATAAATCGTGCTGCACATCCTGATAAGGCCGGTCGAGCGCATACGAAAACCCCGGCTGACGCAACGGTTCGGGACGGGCGATGGCCGCGTAAAAATCAGAAAGACTACCGACCTGCGCTCCTCTGAATAGCCCGATCCGCGTGGCGAACTGACTGTAGAACAAGTCGATACCGACGTTTTGACGGGTATAGTTCAGACCAGCCGAATAGTTCGTCTCCCGATAGCTGCTGTTCTCCAGGAAGTAGTTCGGTGTTCGCGCATAGCCAACCTTCCTGAGCGTTCCCTGTACCCGCCAGCTTAACCCTTTCAGCGGTCCACCCAACGCCTGCTCAAGCAGCCCCGAGGCTGTCTGCTGCCGCCCGTTCGTCGCGCCAACCAGATTCAGTTCACCACCCAGTCCGGTTACCGTGGGCATGGCGGCCGGTTCGATCAGGATAACGCCACCGATGGCATCGGACCCATACCGGATACCAGCCGCCCCTTTGATCACGGTGATGCGCGTCGCAAGAAAGGGGTCGATCTGGGGTGCATGTTCCGTTCCCCATTGCTGGTCCTCCTGACGAACGCCGTTGTTTAGCGTAATGATCCGGTTGCTGTACAGCCCATGAATGACCGGCTTCGAGATCGACGGCCCCGTCTGAATCGAATACAGGCCGGGAAGTGTTTTCAGGCTTTCTCCCAACGACTGACCTCGTGTGGCGTTGAGCGCGTTACCGCTCAGACCCGCCTGTACCTGCAACAGTTTCTGCGCTTCCGACCGATGTTCAGTCACGACAACCTCCTGCAGGGTGTGGTTGTCAGGCACTAACCGGATGGTCGCCAGCGTCGTCAGTGAATCGGCACCAACCGTCGCCGGCACGGTCAGGGTTTTATAGCCAATGTATTCGATTGTCAACGTATAGGTACCGGGACAAAGCGGGGTAACGCGGTATGTCCCTACGGTATCGGTAATGGCTCCGGTTTGCCGCTCCCGCAGGTATACCGTCGCGCCGGGCAATGGCTGCCCGTTATCCTGCCCCACAATCCGGCCGGTCAGCACACCCGTACAGGTCGCCTGCCCCAGCACCGTCAATGGCGGCAGAGTACTTACTAAAATGAGAGCGGTGATGAAAAGATGATAGATGGGCATGAACGCCAGACGCTGCTTCTGCAGGCAAATTTGCAACAACGTTGCAATATTAACGGAAAAATTCGAATTTGGTTGTCGAAGCGGGGCAAAAACGTATTCAGTTTAGGGTATACAGTTTTCGATGACCGGCACAAGAAATTACCGAACGAAGGGTAACCGATAGCAACCAGCACACAACTGGCTATCTATCTCAGTGGCAACCGTAAACTGTATACCCTAAACTGAATACTATTCAAAGAACCTTTTCCCACGCCCCCACCGTTTTCACTGAAACAGACGGCCGCAACGTCGTCGCTACTTCACTCGGTTATGATTCCCTTTTCAATTCTTGATTTATCGCCCGTCGTCGCTGGCAGTACGCCGGCTGATTCGTTCCGCAGCACACTGGCGCTGGCACAACGTGCCGAAGAACTGGGGTACAATAGATATTGGTTGGCTGAACATCACAACATGCCCGGCGTAGCCAGTGCCGCTACGTCAGTCGTAATTGGCTATGTGGCAGCAGGTACGAAGACGATACGCGTCGGGTCCGGCGGCATTATGCTGCCCAACCACGCGCCACTGGTTATTGCCGAGCAGTTCGGCACGTTGGAATCGCTTTATCCCGGCCGAATCGACCTGGGGTTGGGCCGCGCGCCGGGTTCCGACGGGTACACCTCCCAGGCACTTCGCCGGAATGCGATGCAGGCCGACAGCTTTCCGCAGGACGTGCTTGAACTGCAGCAGTACTTTGGCGAAGCTGAAGACGAACAACGTGTACGGGCCGTGCCGGGCGAAGGACTGAACGTGCCGATCTGGATACTGGGGTCGAGTCTGTTCGGTGCGCAACTGGCAGCTTACCTGGGTCTCCCCTACGCTTTTGCCTCACACTTTGCGCCGACGCATCTGCTACAGGCTATTCAAACCTACCGGTCACAGTTTCGCCCATCGGCAACGCTGTCAGAGCCGTACATGATGGTCGCGCTGAACGCCGTTGTAGCCGATACCGATGCCGAAGCGCATCGGTTGTTTACGTCGGTACAGCAGCAGTTTCTGAATATCAGACGTGGTAAAGCCTCGCAGATGGCCCCACCCGTCGACGATATCAACCGGCTGGCATCGCCCGACGAACTGGCGGGTATGGAGCAGATGCTGCGTTATTCGGTTATCGGTTCTCCTGACACTGTTCGGCAGGGACTCACCCACATCATCGACCAGACCGGCGCCGATGAACTGATCATGACCGCCCCCATCTTCGATCAGTCGGCCCGACTCCGTTCCATCGAACTGGTAGCCCAGGTCCGGGAAGAATTAGCCGTAGCAGTGGTTTAATACGGCACCGGAGACTAACCCACCACAGGCCCTGGCCCGTATACTAGCAGGCGGGATTAAATAGCCATTAGTGACTAACCTTTACCTAGACCGCTGGTTAATCAATTGGATCGGCACCTCACGTCCGGTCCGATTGACTTACTCAACGACTACGTACACAAATGGACAGTGAACATGCAGTAAGCCGTCGCCGGGTGATCGGTGGCTTGAGCAGCGGCCTGGCGGCTGTACTGGCTACGCCCGCCCTGGCTGAATCGGCAGGTCAGCCCGAAACAACGGCGCCACCGGCACTTGAGAACCCGGTTAGCAAATACCCGAAACCGCCGTTTAACACCCCCATGCAGCCCTTCCCGGGATTGGTCAGTAAAATGAACCCCCGTCCAGATCACGGCGAAACCAGCTACAAAGGCTCCGGTCGACTGGCGGGCCGCCGGGCACTGATCACCGGTGGCGATTCAGGGATGGGTCGAGCGGCAGCGATAGCCTACGCCCGTGAGGGAGCCGATGTAGCCATCAACTACCTACCCGCAGAAGAGTCGGATGCAAAAGAAGTAATCGACCTCATCAAGGCCGCCGGGCGGAAGGGAATTGCCATTCCCGGCGACATCCGCGACGAAGCGTTCTGCAAGCGACTGGTCGATGAGGCCGTGAAAGGGCTGGGCGGTCTCGACATTCTGGTCAGCAATGCGGGTCGGCAACAGCAGCGCGAGTCCATTCTTGACCTGACCACCGAAGGTTTCGACGCGACGATGAAGACCAATATCTATGCGCCGTTCTGGATCATCAAGGCCGCACTGCCACATATGCCTGCCGGTTCAGCCATCATTGGCACCACCTCCGAGCAGGCGTACGACCCGTCGCCTAACCTGTACGACTATGCGCAGACGAAAGCAGCCACAATGAATTTCGTAAAATCGCTGGCCAAGCAGTTGGGTCCCAAAGGCATTCGCGTAAATGGCGTCGCTCCCGGCCCGATCTGGACACCCTTACAGCCCAGTGGTGGTGCGACGGCGGAAAAGCTCAAGACATTTGGTCAGGACACAGCCCTCGCGCGCCCCGGACAGCCTGCAGAACTGGCTTCCATCTACGTGCAGTTGGCAGCCAGCGACGCCAGTTTCGCGACGGGTCAGGTATACGGAGCAGCGGGCGGTAATGGTCAGCCCTGACCAGCCAAATCAATTTCTGGCCCATAGCATAAAGGGACGCATCCACCAGATGCGTCCCTTTATGCTATGGGCTAACATCAAACTATCTTTTGTAATACTTCATGGCTTCCGGCAGCAGGCTTTTCAGATCGGCGATGCGACGGGCATCGGAGGGGTGATCCGATAGGAATTCGGCGGGTGCTTTGCCACCACCAGCCTGCGCCATCCGGGTCCAGAACGCGATGGCCTGATTGGGATCGTACCCGGCCATCGCCATGAAGATCAATCCCAGATGATCGGCTTCCGACTCCTGACGACGGCTGTGCGGCAGCCCAACACCATACTGATACGCCAGCGGCCCCACAACGCCAAACGCCTGCTGGAAAATAGCCTGCGTCTGCGGGGTGCGGGCCGAAGTGGCGATACCGGTAGCAACCTGTCCGGCCTGTAGCAGCCCGTTGGCAACGAGCCCTTCACTCATCCGTTCATTACCATGCTCGGCCACCGCGTGCGACACCTCGTGGCCCAATACCGTTGCCAGCCCGGCTTCATTCTGCGTGTACGGCAGAATACCCGAATAGACCACGATCTTACCGCCGGGCATACACCAGGCGTTTACCTGCGAACTTTGTACCAGGTGATACTCCCACTTGAACCCTTCCAGTCGCTTACTCAGGCCGTTGCTGTTCATATACGTTTCTACGGCCTGCCGGATACGACTCCCGACCCGACTAACCATTTCAGCGTCGCCGGAATTGCTGCTAACGACCCGGCTTGTATCCAAAAATTGCTTGTACTGAGTAAAACTCATGCTCAGCATCTCGTTGTTAGGCACCAGAATCAACTGCCGGCGCCCGGTTAGCGGTACACGCTCACAAGCCGTTACGGCGAGGGCAATGCCGAACAGCACGATCATCATCTTTTTCATTGGGTACTTTGTTTTTCTTTTGTGTGTAAATGGCAAAAATAGAACACTCACTATGACTGTTACGCCGGCGCGTTTGTTTAGATTTTTAGCCGTCGGTGTGGTCAGGGGCGCTTTACTCCTTAGATTTGCGTGTACGCCGTTTGTTTAATACGAGCCGGTACAGGCCGCGTCATCGCCTGCCTTATTCCTTTCGCCCGCTTCTGACCTGGGCCAGACCCTGTGGTAACCCTATGAAACTAATCTGCGTTGGTCGCAACTATGTCGACCACATCCACGAACTCAACAACGAACAGCCCGACGATCCGGTCATCTTTCTGAAGCCCGAAACGGCCCTCCCGCTGCGTCATGAACCGTTCTTTTACCCCGACTTTTCCAAAGACGTACACCACGAGGTAGAAGTGCTGGTTAAAATCAGCCGCGTCGGCAAAAACATCGACCAGAAGTTCGCACATAAGTACTACGACGAAATCGGTATAGGCATCGACTTCACGGCGCGCGACGTACAGAGCAAATTGAAAGCAAAGGGGTTGCCCTGGGAATTGGCCAAAGCCTTCAACGGCTCGGCGCCGATCTCGAACTTCATCCCTAAAACGGAGTTCCCCGACCTGCAGAATCTCAACTTCCGACTCGACGTCAACGGTCAAACGCGGCAGCAGGGCAACACCAGTCTGATGCTGTTTAAGATCGATTACCTGATCTCGTTTGTATCGCGCTATTTTATGCTGCAACAGGGCGATATCCTGTTCACCGGTACGCCCAAAGGCGTTGGTCCCGTACAGATCGGCGACACGCTGACGTGCTTCCTGGAAGACCGTCCCATGCTGACAGTCGACGTAAAATAATTCCCTGACCGGTTCGTCTGGTTTGTGACGAACCGCCTGTCTTTCTTTTCTCGTTGAAACAATTTCTGTTCTACAGTGCCCTGCTCACGCTGTCCGCCTTCGGCCAATTGTGGGGACAGACACCAGCAACCAGCTCCGACCCGCCCTCACCCAATCGGCCGGCCGGTTATATTCAGTCGGGCACCGTTCAGCCCGGCTATTTTCTGTTCCCGATTCAGCCGGGTGGGGCCAACTCACTGTCGGGTGGTCTGGGCGACCTGCGGCCTAATCACTTCCTCGCCGGGCTCGACATT
>JAKONH010000240.1 GCA_022702045.1 Spirosomataceae bacterium | reverse complement strand
CTTCGTAAAGTTGCCCGTGTTCGTCTGACGAACCAGAAAGAAGTAAACGCCTACATCCCAGGCGAAGGTCACAACCTGCAGGAACACTCGATCGTACTGATCCGGGGTGGCCGGGTAAAAGATCTTCCAGGTGTACGTTATCACATTGTACGCGGTGCGCTCGATACAGCCGGTGTGAACGGTCGTCTGCAGAGCCGCTCGAAATACGGTGCCAAGCGGCCGAAGCCAGGTCAGGCTCCAGCTGGCAAAGGTGCTCCCGCAAAAGGTAAGAAGAAGTAATTAATCCGACTGCCCGTTGAAAAAACACGGCAGAGTAAGATCAAAAATCTGAAGCAATCATGAGAAAGGCGAAACCGCCCAAGCGTTACGTGTTACCCGATCCTAAATACAAGGAGGTCCTCGTAACCAAATTTGTTAACAACCTGATGTACGAAGGCAAGAAGAGCCTGGCGTACGGAATTTTCTACGACGCCCTCGACGTAGTGGCTAAACGGACCAGCGAAAGCGGTCTCGATACGTGGAAAAAGGCGCTTAACAATGTTATGCCGTCGGTTGAAGTAAAAAGCCGTCGCGTCGGTGGAGCTACCTTCCAGGTGCCAACCGAAGTACGGGCAGACCGAAAAGTCGCGGTAGGCATGAAATGGCTTATTAAGTATGCTCGTTCACGCGGTGAAAAAACCATGGTAGACCGGCTCGCAGCCGAAATCGTAGCTGCCTCGAAAGGGGAAGGCGCGGCTGTGAAAAAGAAGGACGATACGCACCGCATGGCTGAAGCCAACAAGGCGTTCTCGCACTTCCGGTTCTAAACCAAACAGCGATCTGCTTTTCCCGACAGATAGCTAACTTATACAAAAGCCGCTCAACATTGAGCGGCTTTTGTTGTTTTCAGCAAAGCATGTTAACCATATCAGCCTGCTTATAACTCAGACCACGTTCTATGACTACGCTGGAAAACGACTTTCTCCGAGTAACCATCCGTCCGCAGGGAGCCGAATTGACGTCATTGCTGCACAAGCCAACCGGTATTGAGCACGTCTGGCAGGCCGACCCGGCCGTGTGGGGCTGGCACGCACCTAACCTTTTCCCGATAGTTGGCGGCAGCCTTAATAACGAACTGCTTGTCGATGGAAGGGCATACCCCATAGAGCGGCATGGTTTTGCTCGTAAATTGCCGTTTGATTTACTTGATTCGACGCCTACTACCGCCGTTTGGGGCCTCACATCGGGTAAGCAAACGGAACCGCACTTTCCGTATGGTTTTACATTCCAGATTAGCTACGAATTGATCGACGAGCAATTGACCGTTACATACCGGGTTTTCAATCAGGATACAAAAACCATTTACTTTTCGGTTGGTGCTCACCCAGCCTTTTCTGTGCCATTCAATGCGGGCGAGTCGTACGACGACTATTACATCGACTTTAATCAGCCGGAGCAACTGGAAACGCATATGCTGTCGAAAGATGGCTTCTTTACGGGCGAAACCCGCCCCGTACCGCTTGACGAATACAAGCTTCATCTGAACGAACACCTATTCGATCAGGATGCGCTTGTATTCAAACACCTGAACTCCCGTCGTGTGTCGATTCGCAGCACGAAACACGATCACGCGGTCGACGTTGAGTTTGCGGATTTTCCCTATCTGGGTATATGGGCTAAACCCGGTGCGCCTTTCGTTTGTATTGAACCGTGGCTGGGGTATGCCGATAGCGAAGGGGCCCCAAAGCCAATTGACCAGAAAGAAGCCATTCAATATATCGCGGTTGGAGACACGTTCGAAGCGTCGTTTACGATCACACTTTCCTAGTCGGTTGCATTCAATGGCACCTTTATTGGACCAGATATAGAAAAAACAAAAGGGGGGAGCTTCGCACGAAGCTCCCCCTTTTCAAGTTATGCTAACCAGTTTATTTACCCGCCTGTCCGTTTGACAGCAAATTAAAGAACTGATCCAGTTTCGGCGTAATGATGATCTCCGTCCGGCGGTTCTGCTGACGACCCGCTGAGTTCGAATTGTCATCCTTCGGTGCATATTCCGAACGACCACCGGCCGTCATGCGCGATGGCTGTACACCAAATTTGGTTTGCAGCGTACGTACAACTGAAGTGGCCCGAAGAGCGCTCAGATCCCAGTTGTCTTTAATCGACGCCGTTGCAATAGGAACGATATCGGTGTGACCTTCTACAAGAATATCCAGGTCTTTATGATCGTTGACCACTTTAGCAACTTTGCCTAATACGGTTTCAGCACGTGGCGTAATGTCGTAGCTACCCGAGCGGAACAACAACTTGTCCGAGATCGATACGTATACCACACCTTTCTTTACTTCAACCTGCACGTCCTGATCGTTGATATCGTCCAGTGAGCGTTTCAGGTTCATCACCAGCGCCAGGTTGATCGAATCTTTCCGCTGAATCGACGCGTTTAGGTTGTTGGTATATTTGGTTTGCTCATTAAGCGTTTCCAGCGATTTTTTGATGCTTTCCGCCCCCGACTTACTCACGATCGACAAATCTGACATTCGATCGAGCAGATTGGTATTGGTCTTTTTCAGGTAATCGATCTGTGCCTGAAGGTCACCAACCTGCTTGGTTTTAGACTCCAGATCAGTAGTTTGCGTTGACAGTTGCGCCCGTAGGTCAGCCGTACGCTTGTCACAATCGTTCAACGATGCAATCGCTTTATCACGTGCGTCCTGAATTGATTTGATTTCGGCCATACGCTTCTTCGAATTGCAGGATGTCATCATGACAACAGCCGAAACAAGAATCAGTAATTGCTTCATAACAGGGTAACTAGAAATGGATTAGATCAGAA
>JAKONH010000230.1 GCA_022702045.1 Spirosomataceae bacterium | reverse complement strand
TTGTTTCGATTGGTTCGTTTTACGGTGTTTCGGATAAATCCTACTACTCCCGGTGTTAGATAGACTAATAGTACTTTAAATCTATTGAAGTAGTAGGGTTTGCAAATAAAGTGCTAGATTGCCCACGATTCCAAATGTTGAACTATAATTTTTCAGGGAACCATGATATCGAAGCGCGCCAAATACGCCATGAAAGCCCTCATCAGACTAACCGAAGAGTACGGTAAAGGGCCACTGATGATCAGCGAATTAGCCAAACAAGCGGTGATTCCTCAGCGCTTTCTGGAAGCCATTTTACTCGATTTACGCAACCACGGACTATTGCACAGCCAGAAAGGAAAAGGGGGCGGTTACATGTTGCGCGTCGAGCCGGAACGCGTGAATCTGGCGCAGGTCTTACGGATTATCGACGGCCCCCTAGCCCCGACTCCCTGCGTATCGAAGAATTTTTACGTGCGTTGCGACGATTGTACAAACGAAGAAACCTGCCGTATCCGCTCGATTATGGTGCAGGTACGGGACGCCAATCTGGCTGTTTATGAAAATGTCACCCTGCGGGATATGGCTACAGCAGTCACGCCAATCGAGCTATGAGCGGCATCGACAGGCTAACTGCTGCTACTTAAAATAGCCCCACACTTCCCGGCTGGTCAAGATCGGTTTAGTAACGACTACGGGGACGATAAACTCGGCCAGTAGCGTGCGCCCGGCCAGTCGATTATCAGGCAGGCGATTCAGCGGAACGTGGGGCTGCCTGCTTTCTTTTTGATTCGTGTAGGTGAAGGCAACGGGCAGGGCGTAGCTTCCAGCAAACGCCGGATTCAACACAGGCATTTTTTCCAGCCCGGCCCGGACCGCTTCGGAGAAGCCTATCCCGGCATTATCCGGACTGAGGATCGTTATGTTCCTGACCCGCCCCTGCTGATCGACATCGAAGCCAGCGTACACCCGGCTGTATATAGCCTGTATCCAGGCGGCTCCAGGATAGATGATGTGCTGATGAAGCGCCTGTGTAAATACCGGGTCGTTGCTGATCGGAACGCTGCCCGACACGTACGATGCCGAATCAGTCCCCGACCGCGTCGCCCAACGGGCAGTCATTAGGCTATCGTAGTAGGGTAAAATAGCCACAACCTCTGCTGATGTAAGGCGACGACCCGGCAACCGGGGCGCCAGCTTATCGGCCTGCTCGTAGAGGACAGCCAACAGGGAATTCTTAGTAAGGTTAATGGATTCGGGTCGTGCATCCCCTTTGCGGACAAAATACTTCTCCTCCAGTGTATAGCATCCGCTGATGGTCGTTTCCTTTTCGTAACCAGTCCTGGCCGACGCCGACGCATGAGGGTCCAGTCGTTTCGTCGCGTTCAGGAGCAACTTCGTTTTGCCGTCGTACAGGATTTTCGCATACAGCTTGTAATCTGTACCGGCGGTTCTGCTTCGCTGCCGTACAAACTCCTCCTTGCCAATGATAAACCGATCGGGTCGTAGCGTCTGCACCGTTGAGTCGCCCGCAAACCGACATAGTACCGCATTCTCAACCAGGTTGTACGCAATATCGCAGGCTATGTATTTCCCCTGCGCATCCAGCTTGACACGGCCCGGCTGCCAGATCGGATACGTTAGAAACGGACTACCGGCAAAAGTCAGCTTCTTGTAACTCGTCGCCGTGATTGTACCCGGACCATATTCATCCACGGTCGTGAACACGTACCCATCCCGGTTCTGAAAAACAGTTAGCTGACCGTAGCTGCTACGCGCAACTAGACAGCTTATACAGAGCAGGAGCATGCAGCGGATCATACAGATTGTTGATGAGGACAGCTTGCCACATGGCATAAGTAACAAAAAATCCACGTATAGTCATAAAAATTACCCCGATTACCACCTAGCTGATTACTATACGCTCTCAGGCTTCGAGATAGGTAAGACGAAGTTATCCCTGACTTAACTCACGCATATCCAGACTGTCTCCCAGTTCATAGCACTGAATAGCCCGTGCATAGTTACCTAGTCGATAATAAGCAGCACCCATGCTGTAATGCGCTTCGACGTAGCGGGAATTTAGCTGGATGGTTTGCTGATAGCATTCGATCGCCCGGCCATTGTTCCCCAGACTACTGTAAGCAAGCCCCATACTATGGTATGCCTCGACGTACTGATCATTCAACTCAATGGCTTGCTGGTAGTACTCAACAGCTTTGGTAAAATTCATTAATTTATGATAGGCCAATCCTATGTGATAGTAAGCAGCCGGTTCATGAGGGTTTAAGTCAATAGCCTGCTGACAGTATTTAACCGCTTTCGTGTAATCGTCGAGTTCAGCATACTGAAGCCCCACCTGGTAATAAACGCTGGCGTTGCTGGGATTGATAGCGATGGCGCGCAGGAGAGACTCTACCGCCTTTTGGTGATCGGTCATTTTCGCGTAGCATACACCAAGACTAACATGTGCTCTGGCGTAGGTCGGCTGGATTGAGATAGCTTGCTGGTACTGATGAACAGCCAGTTCAAATTGCCCTAAAGCTGAGTATGCCAGCCCTAAATTGTAATAGGCTTTGGCGTATCGGGTATTTAACGAAATAGCAGATTGAAAAGAACTGATTGCTTTGGCATAATTCGTTACCTCGGCATAGGATAGTCCCATGTTGTAAAAAGCTACCGCATCGTAGGGGTTTGAGGTGACGGCCTGCTGAAACGATTCTATTGCTTTTGCGTGGTTGCGCATTTCCGCAAATGCCACTCCCTTATTACAGAAAGCAGACGCATACTGTGGATTGGCACTGATGGCCTCTTTGTACTGGTCGATCGCAAGCTGGTATTCTCCCTTGTTAAAATGGCTGTTTCCTTGATTAAAATAGTGTTCAGCGTTCGTTACGGACATAAATCTGTGGGATAGATAAGGTCGTAATGCGTCTAGCAAAAACCACACTAGCATTGTGCGCAGCCAGTCATCATAATCGAGCTATGTCTTATATAGATATGCCTAATTACACTTTATTATGGTGAATAAGACCGTATTCCGTTTCGTGCGACGTATACTTCATAATATGGGTGTTGGCCGCCCAAACAATGGTCCTCCCCCCTGGTAGGTGTTGGTCAATAGAAAACGAAGGTAGTGCGCTGGTAGAAGACAAAACCTAGTCGGTCTTTTTGTACCGTTGTCTCCATTTACCAATGCGTCCCGAATTGATACCCAGATCGCGAGCGGCTTCTTAAATCGATCCCTTTACGTAGGACAGCTCGACAGCCATTTCTCTGAATGTTTCATCGAACACACGTCGTTTGACCATGATTTAATCGAAGTTTGCTCCTCAAGTCTGCCCAAAAAAGTCTCCAGTCGAATGTAGCAAGTCCAGCTGGACCAGATTGTCGACTTAATCAGGAGCAGTTAGCTCAACTGGTAACCGAGTTGAACCGCAGCAGCGGATCGCAAAGGACCACTTCCCCACGGCTTTGCGGGTCAGGTGTGGACCCGTCAGTGAGTGAATGTCGTGATCACTAAGCTGTTCGGGCGGTCCGCCACCGTGGGTCAGTTATGAACCCTCCCAAGTGGGTCGATTACTCAAGCAGGGGGTTGGACCGGAGCGCCGGAGCGACCGCCAAAACCTCAGCCCAAGGCTCGCCGACAAGACCCGCTGGGGCCCTGCAGGAGTGGCGAAAAGATCGTCTACCAGCCTAAAAAAAAGCGCAGGATGAAGGCCGTGTGCTTGTCTACATCGACGAGTCGGCCGCGCAGCGGACCGTCTGCTACCTATTGCCGTCGCTGAGCCAGACGTGGGCCCCTAAAGGGCGAAGCCTGTGCTTTTGGAGCAGGCCGGGCGTAGTCACCTTAGCCTGATTGCCGCTATTGCCCCCAATGGTCAGCTTTATGTGAGCGGGCAGGATCAAGTCTTTTGCAGTGAAGATGTGCTGGGCTTTTTGGCCTATCTATGCCGCCGGTATCGGAAGCGGAATCTACTGGTGATCTGGCAGGGCCACCTGTGCGGACGGTGCAGCTATTCATCGTAGTCAGGCGGTCAAAGACTAGTTGAAGCAGCGGCCCGGCCGGGTTCATCTAGAACGCTTACCGGCCTACAGTCCCGATCGGACCGCCGACGCGGCTTAACCCGGTCGAACTGCTCTGGAGTCAGCTTAAGCGGAGTTTAGCTAATCATGTGTTCAGTAATTTGAGTCAGTTCACCGAGGCTATCCTCATGCAGTCAGCGCTGCTTCAATCTTGTCCTAAACTAGTTGCAGCCTTCTTTACAAGCTAATTCACGTGTCACTAATACTTGTGTAGTCGATCCATGGAAATATGCCTTGGTTCGCAATCAAGGAGCCTTTTGAAGAAAAGTTATATTATTTCAAAAAGCACTACGGATAAAATCGTTTAATTAAGTCTTTGATTCGTCTTAGTTTTTTTGAGTCAATGGCTATCCTCACTGTATTGTCCTCTACCTCATCGACCGACTCCCGGCCTTTGCCATCCATAAGCGGAGAAAAGCCCATGTCGACGGTATTCGATTCAGAACTTTTCCTGCGAAAAGCATTTGAGCAGGAACCCCGCAAAGGATTTGAACTGCTATTTCGGCAGTATTATACGCCTTTGTGCAGCCACGCCGTCCGATTTGTCTATTCCCGACAACTGGCAGAAGATCTGGTGAGCGAGGTATTTTATCAGTTCTACCGATCAGAGGCTTATCGGAACGTGCGCTCGTCTTACATCAGTTATCTGTTCACGGCGGTTCGGAACGAAGCGTTTACGCACCTCAAAAAAGAATTCAATATCCTACGCGCCATTAGACCTACCGACAAGGCGATCATGGTGTTGTTCGGTTACGGGCATATCACTATTCTCAATCATCTCTTCGAGGCCAACCCTCGCTTTGAGGTGGTTGAGGTAGCCGATGTGCTCAGCAAGTGAGCACATCGGCTACCATTAGGTTCTTACAGCTTGCGGGTAGGGGGTTCTGGAGTCCCAACTCCTAATAGATTCTTGCCAAATCAGGATCGTCGTTACGACCAACCTGTACGGCGCCGGGCTTAGTCATCAACGTCTTTTTATCCGCCGAAAAGACGTTGATGGCGGTAGTCACTATTTTGCCAAACCTCAAAAAATGCTCGATTACTCTGCCTGCAGCCTCAACCCACGCCCCTGACTGACGGCTTATTCAGACGCGGCTCAACCTGGCTTGTCCCCAGGCTGCTCAGTACCAAGCCCACTGGCTGCGCGCAGTCGGCGTATACCGGGTCCCTGTGCGCACCGCCACTGGTTTGCCCATCATCAGTATCCCGCCCCAGCCTTGTTGACCCAACTAGGCAGCCTGCCCCAGCCGGATCGCCACGCGATCACCCAACCGTTGATTGCAGCAACCAATGGCCCGGAGTTGTTCAACCAATGGCCACCTCGAACGACTTGACTCCTTCTGGCCGGCCACCCCCTGGGCTCATTAGCTACGCGGTGGGCGGCCTGCTACCCGGCGGGACGAGCCATGTGGTGTCAGCCCCACCCTGTTGAGCCACTCACAACACAGACAGCCTACTTTGTGGCCCTCCCCGCCCGACGCTCGGACGAGCCAATGAGTGCTGCCGGAACGCATTCCGTTCGGTATGGTAGACCAGTTCCCGGAGTGGGTGAGACCAAGTGACTTGACCCATCTGAGACAAGCTAGGAACGGCAGTGCTGCCGCCTGACCTAGTAGCCAGTTTAGCGCCATACGGCTAAGACACCAGTAACGGCATGCGCGTAAACCACTAGTTGCCTGTAAGTCAAAAAAAGATCATTTTCTGCTAGTTACCGCTTCCTGGCGGTCATTCATCGAATAGGCCCCCCCGACCCCTCCCCCAGATGCCAACTTTGGTCAAGCAAACACAAAAACGATCAAAGAAATGCAACTCACCAACCGCTCCGCTGCTACCGTCATCAACGCTACCAGCAACGTCCTGAAGACCGGTATGATTGCCCTCTTTGCTAGTCTGATGCTTGCCAGCTGCGCCAAAGTCGATACCATCGCCCCCGCAGCAACCACCACCCAAGAACACTCTTCGGCCCGCGAAGACGCCAGCCTGCTCAACAACGATAGCTTCGACAAC
>JAKONH010000205.1 GCA_022702045.1 Spirosomataceae bacterium | reverse complement strand
ACCAGCAGGATTTCCAAACTCAAGCCACGGCTAAACAGGCAGTCTTCGAGTATATAGAGATTTGGCGGCCGCCGCTGCGGTACAATCCCCAAGGCAGACATTCGGCGCTAGACTATCTTTCCCCTTTGGACTATTATAACCGGCAGTTTCAACAAGTTGCTTAAAAAGTTGTCCAGTGTTTTGTTGCAAGTCCACTCCAACCTGAGGTCATCTTTCTGAACATCAACATGCCCGAAATGACGGGACTGGAATTTCTTCGAGCCTATCCCGCGCCCCATCCGCTTGTCGTGATGACAACGGCCAATACCCATCATGCCCTGGATGGGTTTGACCTGGGCGTAGTCGATTACCTGCTTAAGCCCATTGCCTTCGAGCGGTTCCTCAAAGCCATTGGACGGGTAAAAGAACGGGGGGGTAAAAGCGTTTCTGCCCCATCAGTTAATAACCTGCTGGCTGATCAGGCCGGAATGCCATCTACCACCGGGCCGGTAGTCGTTGATTTACCGGTCGCCGAGTTCATCTACCTCAAGACCGACAAAAAGCTTGAACAGATTCACCTCCATGACCTGGTCTACGCCGAAGCCCTGGGCGATTACATCAAAGTTTTCCTGCCGGATCGGTTCGTGGTGACCCATCTGACGATGGCTAAACTGGCCCAAACCCTGCCCCCGGACCGCTTTCTGCGCATCAACCGGTCATTCATTATTCAACTCCGCCACGTAAAAGTGCTGGAAGGTAACTCAGTCCGCTTATCCACCGGCGACAGTCTGGTAGTTGGGCCAAGCTACCGGGATGCCGTCAAAGAGCGCATCCGGCGGGAACAGATCGGGTAACAACCAGTGGGTTACTACCGCATCCGGCTCTTTTCATCGTCGTTGCCCAACGTCCCTTGTCGGGCTGTTTTAACGGTCTTTTTACCGAACATATAGCTGAACGATACTTTGACGCGCTGACTGTCATTATAGCTCCGCATGGTGAAGTTTACCTGCCCGTAGTTAGACTCCAGCCGGCTGGTCATTGTACGAAACACGTCGTTTACATCGACTCGCAGGTTCGCTTGTTTAGCCAGCAACGATTTGGTTACGCTCATCGATACGCCCCCGAATCCTTTCTGGGTGAACAGCCCTGACCGGGCGGGCGACATATAGTGCGCCGTCAGCTCGTATTTCCAGTCGCGGGGCAGGGAAATAATATTCGACGACGTGGCCGTCACCCACAAGCCGGTTGCCTGATAGCGGCTCAATTCGTTAACGGGACTGCTGGTATGATTGCCCATGCCCATGAGCGTGGTATTTGTCTGCCAGACTTTCGTTACGTTCTTGGCATAGGTCGCGCCGACGTAAAAATCGTGGCCGTTCCGCAGGTTGTCCATCACCTGGGTGTACACTAACGTGGCCGGGTCGGCCCGTAGTATGGTGGTTATCTGATCGCGGATGTAGGAATAGTTGGCGAACAGATTCAGGCTACCGAGCGAATAAAACGCGTCAAGCGTGTGGACAAAGGCCGGCTGAATCAGGGGATTTCCTTCGATGATCGTGTACGGATCGATCAGATTGCGGTACGGAACTAAGCTATTCAGACTGGGACGGCTCACTTTTCGGCTCACCGTAACGCCCCACGAGCGTCCGTTGGCTAGGCTCCGGTTCAGGCCCATACTCGGGAAAAATCCCGCGTAGCTACGGGCCAGTGCCGATTGAGTCAGGTGCTGCTCGGTGCGTTCTACCCGCAGGCCACCCTGCCACGACCAACCCTGACCAAACGAGTGGCTCAGGTTCGAATACGCCGCATAAGTATGCTCCTGATAAAAGCCCGACTGGCTAAACACCGGATCGAACTGGTACTGTCCGTTGATGAAATTGTCCTGCTGGAGCGTATTATCATTCCGGATGAATACATATTTCGTGCCCACCTCCAGCCGCCACTTGCTCTCCAGTATGGGGGTACCATAGTCAAGCTGACCGATCAGGTTTCGCTGCTGATTCGGGTTCAGAATTCGGAGCTGAGTCACCGGGCCGGTCGCTCCCTCATTCGCCTCAATCCGCCGGTAGGCGATGAATTGAGATGCGTCTTTATCAACCACTGACTCGGTCACAAAAACGGTTAGCTCTTTGTTTTTAGTCGGGCCGAATGTCGCTTTGTAGCTTACGTTTAGGTCGTACGCGCCAGCCTGATCCAGCCCCCTGTTTTCGGTATGGATGGTCGAGTCAGCAACGGCTACCGCCATAGACCAGGTCCGGGTGTCCGTGTTCCGGTTGTCCCGGCGCCAGTTGCCGTTCAGGCGCAGACTCAATACATGCTGGGGGGTAAAGGCGTAATCCAGGCTTAGGTTCGTTGCCAGTGAGCGGTAGGTATTCAGGGTAAGTAAGCTGTTTTGCTGGGTAGCACCGGGGAACGTGCGGTTCAGGTCCTGCGTCGAATACGCTGTTGAGGGGAGCGTTGCATTCAGACTAGTGAATAGTGTCCACTTGCTCTGCCGGTAGGTCAGTGATCCGCTGGCCGACGAACGACCGTATTGACCCTGCGAGTAGGCCAGCGTCGAGCGTCCATTGATACCCTGCTCGCGGCTCTTTTTGGTGATGATGTTGACGACCCCATCCATGATAGCATCGTAGCGAGCCGATGGATTGGTGATCACTTCGATCCGCACAATATCTTCCGCCGAGAATGTCTGTAGAAAACTGGCCAGACTGCCCTGCCCCATCTGCCGTCCATCGACCAGCAGCAGCACGTTGGATTTGTTACCCACACTGATCGTTCCGCCGTCATAGCGGACGCGGGGGATATAGCGTAACAGATCTTCCGCTTTATTGCCGCGTGTAATCACGCTACCCTCTACGTTCAGGACAATCCGATCGGCCTGTTGGCTAACCAGGTTTTGCTGGGCTTTTACCGTGACTTCGGCCAGATTTTTGGCGCTGGCTTCCATTGACAGAATACCTAAGTCAGCCATCGGCGTTTCCAGGTTCAACGTAACAGCTGCCGAATAATAGTCTTCGTATCCGAGTGTGCTGATTCGGGCGCGGTACGTTCCCGACGTCAGCTTGTCTATTGTGAATCGACCCAATTCATCGGTGATATCTCCTTTAACCACCGTCGAGTCGGCAGCTCGCAACAGGGCTACAGTAGCATACGCTATCGGCTGTTTACTCGTATCCGCAACCCGGCCGATTAACTGGTGCTGGGCCAGCGCCTGGAATGGAAAAAGAAGAAAGATAATAAGTAACCGTGCGTTCATGGGGCAGTTTGTGTCAGGTAATTGATACGGCAAACCTAGCCCCGCCCCACTAGCTAGCCATTGTTTATTCGGTGAACCAGCCGTCCTTTTCGACCAAGTTCGTCCACGCATTTTCATCGAAAAAATGGGCGCTTTCATCGAAAAATAACGGGTACCTCCCTAGAACCTCCGATGTTTGAGGCATGAAACGTCCCGTTATTCAGCTACCCCTTCTAAGCCCATCGGTACGTCGGGTCCTGTTGCACGGTATTATGATAAGTACACTCTACGTACTGGTGAGTGCCGATGGGTTTTCGGTCAGCCTGACGTATCAATACGGCGCTGTAGGCTGGTGGTACACGCACGGCCAGTTTCTGCTTCAGCTCCTGGTCTACTACGGCTGGGGGTACTGGCTGTTTCCCCGTTATCTCTACCGGTTCAGGCCCGGTCCGTTGCTGGCTACTATTCTGCTGGGCTATACCGGTGTTTACCTGACCAACTACGCCGGATTTGCCTGGCTCCACCAAGCCGTCAACTTTCCGGACGATACGCCTGTGCTCCCGGTTCGTGCCAGGGACTGGTCAGAGACGGTTACTATGTGGCATCGCATGGAACAGTATGGACCATTCGGGCTATTGAGAAACGTTTCATTATTCGGCTGGAATTTCCTGCTTTCGTTCACCTACCCGTCACTACTACTGGCCTTCAAGGCCCTCTACGATAACATGGCCTCCCAGATTAGTAACGCCCAGCTCAAACAGCAAAACATGCAGCTCGAACTGGGCTACCTGAAATCGCAGATCAACCCTCATTTTCTATTCAATGTGCTTAACAGCGTGTACGCCCTGACGGAAGAGGATTGCCCACCCGCGGCACAACTAGTCCATCAGTTGTCGGGCTTGATGCAGTATACTCTGTACGAAACAACTGAACCGACCGTACCGCTGCAAAAGGAGCTTCAGTTTATCCGGGATTATATCGCCCTGGAAAAGACCCGGACGGGCACCCGGGTCGATCTCCAGCTATCGCTGCCCGACACCGTTGCCGAAACCAGTCATATTGTTCCGTTTGTGCTGATTCCTTTCGTGGAGAACGCCTTCAAGCACGGAGTTCAGCGTAGTGCCCGCAAGTCCTGGATCCGGTTAGTGGTGGCGACCGATGAGGCTGGTTTGTACTTGACCATTAGCAACAGCAAACCGGTTATGGCGGCCGCCAGCGTTGGTGGACTGGGGTTGACCAACGTGCGAAAGCGTTTAGATTTGTTGTACCCGGGCCATACGCTTCGCATTACCAACGAGCCGGATCAGTACCAGGTTGATCTGAAGCTCCCATTTCGCGCCATCACCTAATTCAATAAGCCAGAAACGACGGGCTATGAATCAGGCAGCAGGTACGCTCTGCTTTACCGTAGTGTTTGACCGGATCGTGACTGAAATTCTCACCGTTGCTGACTGTTAGCCATTTTGCGTGTTTTGGAGTCTACCAGCTCTGTTCTGGTAATTTATTACCATCATCTACCTTTTATATGACAATGTACGTAAGAATCACTTTTGACGAGAGGCCAGCTATCTCATAATACCCTCATATATTATTGGCTTTTGACTGATTGGTAGCTCATAGTAAAAAAGCACGGGTAGCTAGGTATCGCGGCTTGCGAAGCCCGGCACTTTTACATTACAGTGGCCCACTATATGTACTATGTGAGCCAGGGAGCATTCATCACCTCCAATTTGAGCACCCGTAATCACGCCATTTCTTTACCATTGGTACCTCCTTAAACGCTCGCTAGTAAGACATAGGAACATTTCGGTAGATGTACGCCCAGCATAACTATTTCATGCTTGACA
>JAKONH010000196.1 GCA_022702045.1 Spirosomataceae bacterium | reverse complement strand
CGTGCCGCTTATGTAGGTAGTCGACGTTTTCTTTACCCAGACAAAACTCATGTGGGGGATCGGCCGGATGAAATCGGGGGCGTCCTGCAAAAATCCTTTTTCAACCAGATAAGCCCAGAATTGCTTCGACTGCTCGAATGATTCGGCAATTTTTATGGCCTTCGTTACGTCGACGCTGCCGTCGGCTTTCTGGGGTGTATAGTTCAGCTCACAAAACGCCGAGTGGCCGGTACCGGCGTTGTTCCAAGCGTCTGAACTTTCAGCGGCTGCAATGTCGAGC
The DNA here is from genome assembly GCA_022702045.1 of Spirosomataceae bacterium. Taxonomy (GTDB): domain Bacteria; phylum Bacteroidota; class Bacteroidia; order Cytophagales; family Spirosomataceae; genus Spirosoma. Next base: position 3,217 of record JAKONH010000196.1, on the reverse strand, counting down.
CGTTCGTAAATAGCAATAGTGATAGTCGGATCAATCTCCTTAAGCATCACCCCCAGGGTGGCACTCATGATGCCGGCGCCGATTAACAGCACATCCGGTCCTTTTTTGTCAGCTTTCTTACGTTTTGCTTTTGCCATATTCAGGTTGGGAGGTGGCCTCCTTCGAAAAAGACAAAATTAAGAGGTCGCTTGTTCCGATTGATAGTAGATTTCATGTTGTGGTTTATATTCATAAGCAAAGCGCCGTAAAAGCGCTAATTTGACTGATTCTTAAACCGAAACCTTATGAAAAGCTACGTGTTCATCAGCTTCCTGCCTGGGGTGCTTCTGACGTCCTGCCCGCGCAACGATGAGCCTGCACCTGCTGGTAGTCATGATAGCACAGCCAAGCTGTACCAGCAGTTTCACGGTAAGTATAAAATAGTCCGATCCGCTAGTGATATACCCGTCGATCTAAACATGGAATTACATCTACTTTACCTAAGCATGGCTTGAGCAATACGTTTATACACTGACAGGCAATTGGAAAGGTCAGTTGGTCCACTACGAAAAAGGGGCGCGTAGATCAGGTTCATCAAGAGAGTTCTTATTTGTTTACCTTATCGACTGACCGCAAATCGCTATATGTACAGGCTAGGGCTAATCAGTCGCCTGATAGTGTGTTTCGTTGGGTAGGGCCGGTGTCGGTTACAGTATAGTCGGAAGGTAGACAGACTGTCGTCAATAAGTGACGAGTGTACATAAGTGCGGGCGTGAAAGCCATTTATATCACAACGCTGTATCAATGGTATACAATGATCACTTAACCAACAAAGCTATTTATGCGATTGCTTTATAGTCTATTTTTATTGGTTCCCTCGCTGGTAGTAGCCCAGCATACACGGAATGGCGATCCGTTCGCTCATACATTCTCGATCGTTGCCCGCGACCCCAAGACTGGTGATCTGGCCGTAGGCGTGCAAAGTCACTGGTTTTCTGTCGGCACGTCGGTGTCGTGGGCCGAGGCTGGGGTGGGCGCTATCGCCACGCAGTCATTTACCAATAAATCATTCGGCCTGCGGGGCCTGCAATTGCTCAGGACCGGTAAAACGGCGCAGCAGGCGCTCGACGAACTGCTCCACACCGATGATGGACGCGACGTACGGCAGGTGGCTATCGTTGATGCAAAGGGCAACGTTGCCGTACATACTGGTAGCAAGTGTATCGACTTCGCCGGGCACCATGTCGGCGTGGGCTATTCAGTTCAGGCTAATATGATGCTCAACAATACTGTGCCTGACGCGATGGCAAAAGCCTTCGAAGCCAATGCCGCGAGGCCACTACCTGAGCGGATCCTGTCGGCGCTCGATGCAGCACAAATCGCCGGGGGCGACATTAGGGGGCGTCAGTCAGCTGTGTTGCTGGTCGTAAGGGGTAAAGCGACCGATGCCCCCTGGGATGACAACCACCTGGTTGACCTGCGTGTCGATGACGCCGACCAACCGCTTGTTGAACTGGCGCGGCTACTTCGACTGCACCGGGCCTACGAGCACATGAATAACGGCGATCTGGCAACCGAAAAAAATGACATGACCAGCGCCATGCGTGAGTATAGTGCGGCAATGAAGCTGTTTCCTCAAAATCTTGAAATGCAGTACTGGACGGCGATTGCACTGGCCAATACAAAGCAGCTCGATAAGGCTTCAGCAATGCTGCGCAGCATTTACGCTAAAGATCATAACTGGCGAGAACTCACCCGTCGATTGCCCAAAGTTGGCTTGCTGACAGTGTCGCCCGAAGCATTGAAACGGCTGATTAACTAGCCGAAGCCCCACCCAATCGCGACGCCTTGCCCGCCAAATGCGCAGTTTTGGATACTTTTGAGCATGAAACAGCTAATTCGGATAGTAGGTCTCCTGATCATCAGCCTGCTTCTGCTCGTGCAGACGACACAGGCGCAGGGACTGCCTATCGGTCTGGCGAGTACAACGCCATCCGACGCTACCGGGATTCGGGAGGGCCGATTTATCGGGGTCATTGCGGGTACGGCTGCTTTTTACACGATTACTTTGCTGATGCTGCGCAAGCAATGGTACAAAAAGCGGGTGCCGTTTCACAGCTTCAATGACAACGGTGAGTGGCTGCAAATGGATAAGATTGGTCATGCAACGACAGCTTATTGCATGAGTCGGGGTGGCTATGAACTGATGCGCTGGAGTGGCGTGAACGAGCGGGCCAGTATTCTGACCGGCGGCCTGCTGGCGCTCCTGTTTCAAACTACCCTCGAAATCTACGACGGGCACTCGGAAGGATGGGGGTTCTCGAGGGGCGATATGGTTGCAAATGTAGCAGGCACGGCGCTCTTCATGGGGCAGCAATACGGCGCAGGGCAGCAGGTCGTCAATCTCAAATACGGCTTTCGCAAGACCATTTATCCGCCGTACCGCCCTAACCTGCTTGGCCGCACGACCGGGCAGCAAATGCTTAAAGACTACAACGGACAGCAGTATTGGTTATCGGTCAATCTGGCGTCGGTGTTGCCCGTGGGGCCATCATTCCCGCGTTGGCTGAACCTGGATGCGGGGTACAGCGGTAGCGGCATGATTGGCGGACATGAGAATCCCAAGGTATTCGATGCTAACGGAGCCGAGATCAAATTCGACCGGCACCGCCAGTTTTTCCTGTCACCCGATGCCGACTTATCGCGGGTAAATGCGTTCAGTCCGTCGCTTCAACGCTTTATCGGGACCGTTCAGTTTTTCAAACTACCCGCGCCGTCACTGGAATTTAGCCGTCCGAACGGGCTGCGCTTTCATCCGTTTATATTACCAAAAGAATAGGCTACGGCACGTGGGCTCATAGCGTCTGGCAATACACAAGAGCGAGCGCAAATCCTGGAGATATCGTAAGCCGTATCCTGAATCCGAAAACTTAAATTATGTCTTTCGACGACTACCTGATAGCCAAGAAAATAGACGCTCAACGGTTCAGACAGGCCGAGCCAACGCTGTATACTGAGTGGGCGGTACTCTTCGAACTCGTCCATCCCGATAGTTTTACCGTTCAAAAAAAATTTCTTCTCAATGCTCTACGGCGGCAATATCTTCTCGGCTCAGAAGGGCGAATGACCTACTAATCAATCTATTCGCACTGTATACTTTATGTAGAAAGCCATGGGCGTACCACTGAACGAATTGAAAGGAGCTAGCAGTACTGTATTAGCAGGCTTTAAGAAACAG
>JAKONH010000182.1 GCA_022702045.1 Spirosomataceae bacterium | reverse complement strand
TACAGCTGGTACCTCGACGCGGTATTGCCCGCCCCCAACTGGCAATGGCAGGCACTGGTTCAGACCGACGAACAAGGTCGGTATACGGCTGTGATACCCATTCCCCTGCGCCGGAAAGCCGGACGCTGGGTTGTTCATCAGCCGCTGTTCTGCCCCTTCCTGGATGTGTTTAGTCGCGACGCTCACCTCGACCCGACGCCCTTTGTAGCCGCCATTGTGCAGCGGTTCCGCTACGGCTCCCGATTGGCGTTACGCTTTCAGCCCGCCCTGGCAACGCTGACTGTGCAGGTTCGCAGCACGCACGTACTTGATCTGTCTGTCGGTTATGCGCAGCTCCTGGCCAACTATACGCCCGACCGCCGACTCAACCGGCAGCGTGCCCATCAACACCCTTGGCAACTTATCGACAGTACGGACCCGGAACCGCTATTGACCCTGTTTCGACAGCACCACGCCCATACCATCGACGGGGGTGTCGCCGACTGGACCTACACGATACTTCGACAACTGATAATAGAATTACACAAGCGTGGACTGGCGACATTGCAATACGCGCAACTGAACGGGCAAACCGAAGCGGGTATGCTCCTGGCGACGAGTAATGGGCGTACTATCTATCTGTTCAATGCAGCCTCCGAAACCGGCCGGCGGGGAAACGCCCGAACGGTACTGCTCGATCAATACATACAGGTACAGGCTGGCCAGCCCATCGTATTCGACTTTGAAAGTCCGGAGAAACCATCGATTGCGGCCTTTTATCGCAGTTTTGGCGCACAGGCAGCGCCCTATTTTAGCCTGCACTGGAACAGACTGACTTTCGTTGAGCGCTGGCTGGTGACGATCAGGCGACGGCTTCGAAGCCAACCATGGCGAGGCTGATTAGTTGGCCTGGATTTGCCTTGTCAAATGATAGAATTAGTATATCTCGTTAAACTTTTACGCGCGTTTACCAGTCAATAGGTACAGTAAATCAATTTTTGCCTACTCTACACACGATGAAAAAGCTGCTAATTCTTTTCTGTATGATGGGTAGTTTACCCGTCGTCAGCCATGCGCAGGGGTTGGGACAGGCCGTTGCTGACGCGATTGGCTCTGTAACGATCAGCAACGAACAGGTTGCGCAATATTCAAAACAGGCCGTTCAGCAGATAGACGCTAAAAACCCGGTAGCTGGTGCGAATGATCCGTATACACAGCGTCTGAGCCGCATCGTCGGTCCATTTCGCACCATCGACGGCATTCCGATCAATTACAAGGTGTATACTGTAAAAGACGTCAATGCCTTTGCTACCGCCGATGGCAGCGTTCGGGTATTCAAGGGGCTGATGGACCTGATGAGCGATGACGAAGTGCTGGCGGTAATTGGCCACGAAATCGGCCACGTTATCAACCAGGACTCACGGGATACCATGAAAAGTGCCCTGCGTCGGTCGGCGGTTCGCAATGCCCTTGGGGCAGGGTCTGGCACCATCGGCCGGCTATCGCGCTCGCAATTAGGCGACGTGGCCGATGGCTTTTTCGGAGCCAAGTTCAGCCGTGATCAGGAGAGTCAGGCCGACGATTACAGCTACGACTTTCTAAAGCGTAATGGTAAAAACGTCGTCGCGCTGGCGACGTCCTTTGAAAAGCTGGCCAAACTCAGCGGTGGTAGTCAGGGCGGCAAAGTAGCCGAACTGATGTCGAGCCACCCTGATAGCAAGGCCCGCTCCGAGCGCATTTACGAACGCGCCCGCCGGGACGGACTGGCTCGGTAAACCAGTTGATTAGTGAATCGAATGATCGGTCGGGACGTTTTGTCCCGACCATATTTTTTTCGCCGTCCAGTCCTGCGCCGGGCCAGCCCAGAACGGGTCAGTAACCGGGAGCCCTAGTGGTAGAAAACCCACGGTACAAAGGTACAGGCTACCAGTCGAAATATAGCTCTCCCCAATCGCGGGCTGGTGGCCACACAACCCGATCTGAAGCCAGCCATTCGCATCGTACGTACCAGCCGGGTCCATCGTTCGTCGGATAACGGCCGTCATCGCACTGCGCACCTGAGCGGGCGGCAGATCAACGGGCAAGTTTCGCTGTAAAGCTGCCTGCCCCAGTAGTTGAAACGCACCACAGCGGTAGGCCAGTGACCGCCCAAAGGCCGAAAATGATCCATCGGGGGCAACAAGTCGCTCCTGTACGGCGGCATAGCGCTGGGCTCGCGTACGCAACGTTGCCAACAGCGTCTTGTCTTCCTTTCCCGCGTCGACCAGCGTCTGCACCACGTCGAGCAACATCGGTTGAATAACGTAGCTGTTATAGTAATCCCAGTGAAAATCGGGACCATCACCGTATACCCCGTCGCCCTTGTACCAGTTGAGGTGCTGCTTGATGGCGTAATCCATCCGCATCAGGTCACCTGACCCAGTAAATTTCAGCAACGCGGCTTCGATGATTGCGCTGAACAGCAACCAGTTGCTGTACACGGGTTTGATAGCCCGGCTGCTCTGAAACGCCTGCACCACCTGCTCTTTGGTACGACTCGGCAGCCGTTCCCACAACTGCACAGGTGCCCGCAACAGACCATGCGCCAGAAACGCCGTGTCGACCACAGGTTGCCCACCTTTAGTAAAGTTCATAAAGTCAGCCGAGGCCGGATCGACAGCCTGCGCAATGGCGTCACGCGTCAATTGCTGATACCGTTGCTGCATTGCCCGCTCACTGTCGTCGGCAGCAAGTTCCAGCCAGGGGGCCAGCCCCGCAACCGACCGGCCGATCGCTTCCAGATGAGACACCTCCGCCCGACCCGCTTCACCACCTGCAACGGCTTCGATGGGCATCTGCGCTCGCAGTTGACCCCGACTCAAGGCACTCAATACTGGATCAACGGTTCGCAACATCGTTTGCCGCCAGTAGGTCCGTTCATCGATAGGCTTAGTTGGCCCGTTACTTGCTGACAGACTAACAGGCAGGATGGGTAGGGTGACAAGAGAGCGAGTGAAAATCCGGCGATTCATAAACTAACGTGACGTACTGCTTACTAAAGCGTCTTACGGCTCATACTTGATGGAATATATCTTTACTCCTAAAAAACCTTAAATCCAGTCAACAACTCGAATACGTATACACATAGAACGGCCAACCTGTCGTTGCTTTATTATGTGCGTCATAGCTCCGTTTCCCTTTACCACCATGCCCGATATTTTTCCGCTCCGCCCTACCCCCGTCAAGACCAAACCCCTGTCGACGCTGTTGTCGTTATCTAAAGATGATTTTTACAGTGAATTACAAGCGGTTATGAATACCATTCCCGTCGAGCCGACAGCGCGCCCGCAGCGGTCAGGCGATTTGACGAACTGTTCGTTCGGTAAGTAAGGGTTAGCGTAGCGATTCGTTGCGGAGGGGCTGCTTTTTCAGCAATTCGTAATCAGTTGATGCGAACAACGATTCCATCGTTTTCAGATCGAATGGGCGGTGCATATCGCTCCCGATAAAGTCGACCCATTCCTTTTTTAGCAACTGACGGGCTTGCTGCTGGGCCCGCTCGCCATACCGCCCCGCCACCGACATCCAGTTAAGCTGAAACAGGCAACCGTTTTCGTGCAGGGTCGTCAGTAGCGTAGTGTCATCATAGAGATAAGCGTACCGTTCGGGATGCGCCAGAATGGGCGAGTACCCTTTTGCCTGCATGCGAAAGAGTAGTTCGTCGACCTGCCGGGGAGCGGCAGCCCATCCCAGTTCAACGAGCACATACCGCTCGGCTCCAAACGTCAGTAGATCGTCGTTGGCAACCAGGTCCGGAAAAAATTCATCGAGCATATACTCGGCCGCCACCTCAACCTGCAAAGCAAGCCCATTGTCGGTCGCAATAGCCTGTAAGTCGGCCTGTGCAGCCCGTAACGTCTCTGATCGGTTAGGATACCAGTCACGGCTGACATGGGGCGTCGTAATAATCTTTTCAATTCCCCAGTCGGCGATTTTCTGCATGCACGTCAGCGACTCTTCCGGTGAGCTGACCCCATCATCGACACCGGGAATCAGGTGCGAGTGCATATCGACACGCCAAAAACAGGCATCTGCCGGCACACTCACCACGGCCGATTGTGATGGGGCTATTGCTTGCCGAATTGTTTGCCAAAGGCTCATAATGTAGGTACTTTAGCAGCATACTTGCTAGTAACAAGCATACAACTCCGCGAGAATTCTTATGTTTTATTACGTGTAGTGCCCTGTAGCACACCCTGAACGCAATATGTATGGTAGCCGAGCCGCAAGCACTTATTCAATGTCGTCGGTTTATCCGACGCCCGTCAACCAGAACAAGTACCGGTGAGATACACCAAACGGCGATTACAATCCCGGTGGCAAAGAACGACATCTACACTCACTTTACACACATTCCGTTTAAACCGGAACCAGCAATCACGTTTTGAACAGACTCGCGTTCCTCTACTCAGTAACGCAGCCGTAGTCGCTTTATTGATTTACCAGCGAACACAAGCGCGCTGCCGATCCGTCGAGACACGGTATAGCTAAATTAGTAGCCGACACGCCGGTTGAGAATCATCCGTCAAGAGACAGGCTACTCCGGCTTGACAGCCGCGGTAGACCTTTACTGCCTAAAACCACAATCTTGTCAACATTAACCAGCAATTACAAGTGACGCTTTTCGCCAAAACCAGTCAATATAGTAAGCGGTACAGGAATGATATAACGGAATCAGCCAACAACTAGTGGTCCAGTTATTCGTTCATTGTATAAATAGGCACCTAGTTTCCCGCTTAATCGCTTTGCTGTTTTACAAGGACGCTGTTACGTATATAGGCACATGCGTCTGCCCGATTCAGCATAGTATTTGCAACCGAACCGTAAGCCTGACATACAGCACTTTATAGTACATTAAACGCTATGCTCCCTTATCTGACCGTCCACAATAATGGCATGACGACGACGTTTTTTCAGACGCGCACACTTGCTGATGCTCGTACGCACCTCGTCGGCCTTTTAGAAGCGGGCGTAGCCAAAGCTAACGATATTTTGTCGATTGTCGAGATGACTGAAGACCGGGTTATCTACTATAACGCGATTGACAACAGTCCTGAAACGATTTGCCGCACAGCCAATTCGGAGCAGCGGTCCTCCTTCTGGAAAACGCTGACAAATGCGGTACACAATGCCATTCATCAGGTTCAGTATGCCATTCGCTAACTGAATTATAGCGACTTGATAACTCGGTATCCCGGTAATCGTACCGGCTACCCATTTCATAAATTTATGTTCATTCCGACTTGCTAACGTGCGGTTCCGGGGTGAACATAAATCGTTTATAGCCACTATACAGCCAGCATTTGCACGACTTTTCGACAGCAAAAACAACGGGATTGGTTGTGTCATCGATCAATCCCGTTGTTTTTATGGTCCAACTGATATGTGACCATATACGTTACATTATACTGACCAGATTCACAATAACAGTATAAATCATAATTTTTTATATAAAGAGATAGTCATAACGTTTGTTCTATTTCATTTCTCATTGAATAATGTGCATTAACTAGTCAACTGGTCACAAACTTGCACATAGCGTTGATCTGAGTATGGTCGGTCTCTGTCTTGCCTGCCAGCAAGTCCGGGCCATTAACCATTTTCTAGTACTTGTTTTATCCTATCGATCTACGCGTATGAAATTAGTCGTCGTCAACAAACTGCTTATCAACCGGGGTTGGCGATTAATCACCAAAACGAGTCGGCTTCAGCTACTGGCTCCCACCGAAGCGTACCCCGACGAGCATCTTATCGTTCTTCCTGTTCAAAGTACTACCCCGCTACCCACCGGAACGCTCGACTCGCTTATGCGCCGGGTCAATCAAACCCAGTCAGCCCCCTCCTGGCCCCAGCTATTGTCGCGTATGCAGTCACTGGAGCTAATCATCGAAAAATCCGCCGACGTGCTCTGGGGACGAGTAAGCTTGAATGGGTTATTTCTGGTTGTCCGGGGGAATGATATCACCTGCCTGACGACACAGATACTTGCAATACTGCCTGACCTGATGGTGGATTCAGCAAATTCCTGCTGTGGTTTGCCCGAAACACTCTCGTTCGATATACGTCATGATATGACTGAGTTATGGTCATTTCTGCGGCAGCTACGCGCCAACTACATTGCTGATCTCTCCGGAATTGACCTGACTACAATCAACCGGTTCATCAGTGGTAAGGAGTTTCCGTCGCCCAAACAAACGATACAGCTTCAGCAGTCATTTCAGGAACTGAGCAATCAATTGCTTCGCCTGTCTGGCTAGCCGACATATAGGCTGTACTGGTTGTTTTAGCACCGACATAACAACACAGTTTAAGTAGTTCCAACCAGTATTATCAGTAGATAAACCTAGCCAAATTGGTTGTTCACCATTTTTTTACATTAGGCAATGTACTGTAAATCAATAAAATAAGTTTTTATTGACGTTTTTTTTGTCGTTTATCAATCTAAGCTAGATACGTCTGCCGTAAGTCTGGGCAGTTGGGTCATTACACAAAACCACCTGACATGATTACAATGAAGATTACCAAACTTTTTTTCTCACTAATCGCTCTTCTGGCGTTCTGCCAGGTTTCACTTGCTCAGGAAAAAACGGTTACAGTTGGCGGTGCGCCGATGTACCCGTCGAAAAACATCGTTGAGAATGCCGTCAATTCGAAAGACCACACTACGCTGGTTGCTGCGGTGAAAGAAGCTGGTCTGGTCGAGACACTATCGGGTCCGGGACCGTTCACAGTATTTGCGCCTACCAACAAAGCCTTCGACAAAGTACCCAAGGGTACACTTGAGTCGCTGATGAAGCCGGAGAACAAAACGCAGCTGACCAGCATCCTGACCTACCACGTTGTACCGGGTAAAGTTAGCGCCGAAGATCTGATGAAAATGATTAAAGACGGCAAAGGCAAAGCAGCCCTGAAAACCGTCAACGGCGAATCACTGACGGCCACCATGAAAGGCAAGAAAGTCGAACTGGTAGATGCCAAAGGCAACACTGCTACCGTTACTATCCCCGACGTCAACCAGTCGAACGGCGTTATCCACGTCATCGACGCCGTCCTGATTCCGTAATCAGCATACATCACCCAAACACAATGAAGCCCGGCCAAACGGTCGGGCTTCATTGTGTATTGTCGTTTTACGATTAAGCGTCATAGTTGAGCACGGGGGCCAGCCAACGTTCGAGTTCGTCCTGCGGCATGTCTTTGCGCAGGGCGTAGTCGTGTACCTGATCTTTGTTGATCTTACCCAGCGCGAAGTAAGTTGATGCGGGGTGTGAGAAATAGAACCCGCTGACCGATGAAGCCGGGTACATGGCAAAACTCTCTGTTAGTTCGATACCGATTTTACCGGCGTCGAGCAGGTCGAACAGGGGACCTTTCTCGGTGTGGTCGGGGCAGGCCGGATAACCCGGTGCCGGTCGAATGCCCTGATACTCTTCCTTGACCAGTTGCTCGTTCGTAAACTGCTCGTTGGGGGCATACGGCCAAAACTCCGTACGGACGCGCTCGTGCATCCGTTCAGCAAAGGCTTCGGCCAGCCTATCGGCAATGGCTTTGAGCATGATACTGTTGTAGTCGTCGTGATCGCGCTCATAGGCTTCCAGCAGTGGTTCGATACCAACCCCAGCTGTCACGGCAAACGCGCCAATGTAGTCTTCCCGACCACTGTCGAGCGGGGCCACAAAATCGGCCAGCGAATAGTTGGGCAAGCCCGGCGCTTTCTGGTTTTGCTGCCGCAGGAAGTGCAGCACCGTTTTGGTGTCGTAAATCAGCTCACCCGCCGAGTCGACCAATGTCTGTACGTCCGAAGCCCGCGATATTTTGTACTGAATATGCTCGTGCGACCCATGCCGTTCGCAGGCCACCTGCCGACGCTCTTCTTCGAAATCGTGCAGTAATACATCGTCTACGGTCGCGTTGGCGGGGTAGAAACCAACCACGGCTTTCGCCTTGAGCGACTTGTTCCGGACAATGTCTTTCAACATGTTGTTGGCATCAGCGAACAGTTGTTTCGCTTCGTTACCGACAATTTTGTCCTCTAGAATAGCGGGATATTTCCCGGCCAGTTGCCAGGTCTGGAAGAACGGCGTCCAGTCGATGTAGGGTACCAGTTCGGCGATGTCGTAATCCTCAAAATAGCGGTTACCAAGAAAAGCCGGTTTTGTCGGTTCGAAGGTTGACCAGTCGATGGGTGTCCGGTTTTCGCGGGCTTTTTCGATAGTCAGCGTGGCTTTGTCCTGCCGACGACGGCTGTGGTCTTCCCGCAGTTTGACGTACTCCGCCTTTATATCATTGAAAATTTTCTCCTTAGTGCCATCGGTATCGCTCACGAGTCGGCCAGCTACGGGTACACTGCGGCTGGCGTCGAGAACGTGAACCACCGGCCCGGAATAGTGCGGGTCGATCTTAACGGCCGTATGCATCCGCGACGTTGTGGCTCCGCCGATCAACAGTGGCGTTTTGAATCCCTGCCGCTCCATCTCTTTTGCAACGCCAACCATCTCATCAAGCGACGGTGTAATGAGCCCGCTCAGACCGATGATGTCGACATTGTGCTCGCGGGCCGCGTCCAGAATTTTCTGCGTCGGCACCATCACGCCAAGGTCGATAATTTCATAGTTGTTACAGCCGAGTACGACGCCTACGATATTTTTACCGATGTCGTGCACGTCGCCTTTAACCGTAGCCAGCAGGATTTTACCCGCCGACGACGAGCCGGTTCCGTTCTTTTCAGCTTCGATAAACGGGGTCAGGTATGCTACGGCTTTCTTCATTACCCGCGCTGATTTCACCACCTGTGGCAGGAACATTTTTCCTTCGCCGAACAGATCACCCACGACGTTCATCCCGTCCATAAGCGGCCCTTCGATCACGTCGAGCGGGCGGTTGACCTGCTGCCGAATTTCTTCAACGTCCTGATCGATGTAGTCGGTAATGCCTTTGATAAGGGCGTGTTTGAGCCGCTCACGGACGGGCTCCTGCCGCCAGCTTTCGTCCTGTACCACGACTTTACCCTTCGCCTTTACCGTCTCAGCAAACTCCACTAGTCGTTCGGTAGCATCGTCCCGGCGATTGAGCAGTACATCTTCGCAGCGTTCGAGTAGGTCCTTGGGAATGCTATCGTACACTTCCAATTGTCCTGCATTGACGATACCCATATCCATACCGGCACGGATTGCATGGTACAGAAATGCCGAGTGCATCGCTTCCCGAACAACATCGTTGCCACGGAATGAGAACGAGATGTTCGATACCCCACCGCTTACCTTCGCCAGCGGCAGGTTTTCTTTAATCCAACGGGTAGCATTGATGAAGTCGACAGCATAATTATTATGCTCTTCGATACCCGTGGCAACAGTCAGGATGTTAGGGTCGAAGATGATGTCCTGTGGAGCGAAATTGACCTTGTCGACCAGAATCCGATACGCCCGTTCGCAGATTTCGATACGCCGTTCGTACGAGTCAGCCTGCCCAGTTTCATCGAACGCCATCACGACCGTGGCAGCCCCGTAGCGCTTGACCAGTTGTGCACGCTCGATGAACGCTTCCTCCCCTTCTTTCAGCGAAATCGAGTTAACGATCGCTTTGCCCTGCACGCATTTCAAACCTGCTTCGATCACCTCCCATTTCGAGGAGTCGACCATGATGGGGACGCGGGCAATGTCAGGTTCCGACGCGATCAGGTTTAGAAAGGTGGTCATGGCTTCGACCGAATCGAGCATCCCTTCGTCCATGTTGACGTCGATGACCTGCGCGCCCCCTTCGACCTGCCCCCGTGCAATACTCAGGGCTTCGTCATAATTTCCTTCCTTGATCAGCCGGGCGAACTTTTTCGACCCTGTTACGTTGGTCCGTTCACCAACGTTTAGAAAGTTGGTTTGTTCGGTAATCTTGAGCGGTTCCAGGCCGCTCAGCTTCTGGTACGGCTCCGGCGTCGGCAGCGGGCGGGGTGGGTATTTGGCAGCTACGTCAGCAATCGCTTTGATGTGTGGCGGTGTTGACCCGCAGCAGCCACCGACGATGTTGACGAAGCCGTTCTGGATAAAATCCTCGACCTGTTCAGCCATCATTTCAGGCGTCTCATCGTACTCGCCAAACTCATTGGGTAGCCCCGCGTTGGGGTAAGCCGACGTAAAGAACGGGGCTTCCTGCGCCAGCGTCTGAATGTAAGGACGCATGGGCCGGGCACCCAGCGCGCAGTTTAGCCCAACGCTCAACAGGGGCAGGTGCGATACCGAATACAGGAAGGCTTCAGTCGTCTGCCCCGACAGCGTCCGCCCACTGGCGTCGGTGATGGTACCCGAGATCATAATCGGCAATGATGGCTTCCCTTGATCCGCAAAATATTTATCGACCGCAAACAGCGCAGCTTTGGCATTCAGTGTATCGAAAATGGTTTCGATCAGCAGCAGATCGACACCGCCATCGACAAGGCCGCGCACCTGTTCGTAGTAGGCATCAACCAGTTCATCAAACGTTACGGCCCGATACGCCGGGTTGTTGACGTCAGGCGACAGGCTGGCTGTCCGGTTGGTTGGTCCCATCGCGCCAGCTACATAGCGGGGCTTGTCGGGATTTTGCTGCGTCATGGCGTCGGCTTCGAGTTTGGCGATTCGGGCCGACTCATAGTTGAGTTCGTAAACCAACTCCTCCATACGGTAGTCGGCCATGGCGATAGACGTACCGCTGAACGTGTTGGTTTCGATAATATCAGAACCAGCCTCCAGATACTGCCGGTGAATTTCCTGAATGACATCAGGGCGCGTCAGCGACAGCAGATCATTGTTTCCTTTCAGATCGTGTGGCCAATCGGCAAAGCGCGTGCCCCGGTAGTCTTCCTCCGTCAGGTTGTACTGCTGAATCATTGAGCCCATTGCCCCGTCGAGGACGAGGATACGGTCGCGAAGGTGGTCGTATATTGTTTTCAAGAGAAACCTTGTTTTGATCCGATTGACTAAGCTAACTCAGTAGCAATACTAAAACTGGCAAAGGGGGCCAAACGGGTGGTGGACATGCTCAACTGACAAAGATACATCGGCAAACCCTGATCCATCAAAAAACCCTTACTTTTGCCCCGGTAAGAACGAGCGGGATAGGGTTGCAGCCTTTTTTCGCTCGTTCTTTTATTCACGACTAGCGCGTCTCCCATGAAACTGGCAGCTATTGATATCGGTTCCAACGCAGCCCGACTCCAGATCTCGACCGTCCTGCATAACGACGATCAGGTAAGTTTTAAACGGGTCGAATACGTTCGCTTTCCCCTGAGACTCGGTCACGATGTATTCAACTTCGGCGAATTGACACCTGAAAGCGAAGCGCGTACGACAAAGCTGATGCAGGTTTATAAACTGCTTATGGAACTGCACGAAGTGGAGCATTACATGGCCTGCGCCACCTCGGCCATGCGCGAAGCAGACAATGGGCACGATGTGTCAAAGCATATCGAAGCCAGCACCGGCATAAAAATTCACATCATCGACGGGCAGAAAGAAGCGCAACTGATTAATAATGTGGTTGTGCAATCGCTCGACGACCGGCAGTACGTTCATATCGACGTAGGCGGAGGCAGCACCGAACTGAACCTATACAGAAATCGGGAAAAGACAGCATCAAAGTCCTTCAAGATCGGGTCAGTACGGCTGCTGGAAGGAAAGGAAACGAAAGGAGCCTGGCGCAAAATGCAGGACTGGGTTGAAGAACACATAGACTCTAACCAGGAAATAGTAGCTGTTGGCACAGGTGGCAACATCAGCAAACTGTTCAATATGGCGGCTAAACTCTCCGACGCGATGACAACGCTGGAAGAAATCGAGCGTATCCGCAATTACGTAGCCAGTTTCAGTCAGGACGACCGGATTAACAAACTCCGCCTGAACGCTGACCGTGCCGACGTGATCGTGCCAGCCGCCGATATTTACATATCAGTCATGCGCTGGGCCGGTGCCAATACGATCATGGTCCCTGATCTAGGCCTGAAAGACGGGATTATGCAGCTTGTTTACGAACAAGTCTGCAGCCGGAAGAAGCGGTAGCTTTACGGGATTCGGTTCGCAGCAGTGAGTTTTATGGCCAGCCGTTGCGCGGATAGCCCATCAATTTATTACAATCTCGACCCGGTCAACGTTGCACTTGAGGTCATTATACCCTAGCGTACCCATCCCTTCGCCCGGTTATGGACTAACTTGTGCTGGTGTCGAACCAGCAGGCAGTGTCGACACAATAGATAAACTCGTCAGTACAAGCCAATAGTAGTTTTGGCTGGCGAATTGAGTCATTGTGTACTAGCCATCAAGTTTCAGCAAGGAATTAACTCTGGCCAGGAATATACTGGCCCATCGAAAAGTTGCCTTAGTCAGCGCACATCAATCAAACAAATTTACTATGTATAGTATATAGTAAATTTGTTTGACAATAGACGTATCGTACCGCAACGCCGGTAAGTGCGGGGCTTATTCTTCTCCAGGCCCAATGACCGACAGTGAACTCATCATAATTCATTGTCAGCCATTTATTAGTTAAGCACATCTTTCCAAACTGACTCGCCCAACGTTTGTCTACACGACTAGTTTGGGGACCGTATAATACGACGACCATCCACATTATTAATCGGATAACTATCTCATAATTAGTAATTTATATAAAATTTAGCACAAACAAAAAGCGATTTATTGAAAATATTAACATATCTGGCTTGACATAATCATTGTCCAGCTTTTACTTTACTTCATCAGTTATCGCGTATAGCTGGGCATACTTACTTCTATTCACTTATTTATCTTTTTTAATTTATGTTAACTTATCTACGCCCTGCCGGCAATGTCCGGTCACGGTTGGTCAGTCTGCTGTGGCTGGCTTTACTGCTGTTTGTCTGTCAATCGGCCTTTGCGTCACATTACCGTTACGGGTCGATCAGCTGGCAACCTGTTGCTTCCGATCCAAGCGGGAAGACCATTCAGTTTAAAGTATCGGTAGCCTACCGAACCAGTTATGGCTACAACAATCCGGTTGTACTGGGTGGAACGATTCAGGAAGTTGACTTTTACTTCGGCGACGGCGCATCAGTCAGGCCCAATTTTGTGGTCACATCGATCAATAGTAGTGAAGACTGGTTCTTCGGTGAAGTGACGCTGACGCACACCTACGCGAATGCGGGCAACGTGACAGCGTACTACAGTAGTTGTTGCCGTATTGGTCAGTTGCAAAACAACGCAAATGAAAACTACCGTATGAATACACTGGTGAATGTTGGTACTACCAACCGCTCACCAGTGGCCACAACGATCCCCATTCTCAATATACCGACCGGGCAGGCAGCGGCCACGGCAATCGTGCCAGCCAGCGATCCTGACGGCGATGTGCTGACGTACAGCTTGGCAACATCAACCGAACTAGGCGTTCCACTGAGCCAGCCCAGCGGCCTGTCCATCAACCCCACTACCGGGCAGCTTACGTTCAACACTATCGGTAAAGCCAACAACAACCTGTATAGCACAGTCATCAAAATCTCGGACGGAAAAACGGCCACGTTTGTCGATCTGATCATTCGCATCAGTGGCGCCGTTACCAATCCACCGATGTTTGTCTATACGAATAATGCTACCCCAGCTAACGGTTCGACAATCACGACAATGGTTGGCATGCCGGTATCCTTTTCCGTGACGGCTATTGACAGCGATCCCGACGCACTTACGCTCAACGCAGCAGGTTTGCCTGGGGGTTCGACCACGACGCCCGCACTCCAGACCACTGGTAACCCAGTGTCAACAGTCTTTTCGTGGACGCCCATGTCTACTGGTACATCGGTACTGGTCTTTACCGCTACCGACCCTACCGGCAGCCAGGTATCGACGTCCGTAACGATTCAGGTTACAACTCAGATGGCCAATCAACCACCGGTTTATAACGGGTTGCTGACGAATCAGACGGCCATTGAAGGCGCGCCATTCAGTTATGCCATGCCTACAGGAACCTTTACCGATCCCGATGGTGATGCGCTTACCTATTCGGCAACGGGACTACCATCGGGGCTGTCGCTCAGCGGCACTACCATTTCCGGTACACCCAGCAGCGCTTCCGGCTCCCCCTTTGTTGTCACTATTACGGCCACCGATCCGGGCATGCTTTCCGCAATGG